>JAYUEJ010000699.1:0-3509 GCA_043739265.1 Rhodopila sp.
ATCTGGCACGGGGCCGGGACGCAGTATCTGATTTTTGGCTTGCTGCATGGGTCCTACATCGTCGTGAACCACGCGATGCGGACCTTTTTCCCCGCCCCCAAAAACCCGCCGCCACGTCCGTGGCCGGTGCGCACGGCGATCCACGCGGCGAAAGTGCTGGCGGTCTATCTCGCGGCGCTGGTGGCGTTCACCTTCTTCCGGGCCCACTCGACCCAGGCGGCGACGCATCTGCTGGCCGGGATGGCCGGCCTGCACGGGATCGGGCCGGGCCTGCCGCTGACCGCCGCCGCCGGCCTGGCGGTCTTGCTGGCCATCGTCTGGGGCTGCCCGAACACGCAACAAATCATGAGCCGTTTCGAACCGGCTCTGGGCCGCGCCATCGCCAATCCGTACCCCCGCCTGACCTGGTCGCCCACCACCACCTGGGCTGTTGTCTCCGGCGCGATCGCCGCCCTGGGCGTGCTGGCGCTGGGGGGGACGACCGAGTTTCTGTATTTCCAGTTTTAGCGCGGCGGCGTGCCGGCCAATGTCCCGCGCCGTCGTTGTGGCCCGTACAATAACACGCCGGTACGGGTTCTGGTTGTCGTCCCCCGGCCTGTCGGCTATCTGCATCGGCCTTCGGCCAGATTATCTTTATGGCCAACTTCCACCGATTGAGATCCGATTGTGCAAGCCGCCCCTGCCTATCAGCCGTTCATCGATGGCCTGCGCGCCGTGGCTGTCGCCTCGGTCCTGCTTTATCACCTGAATGCGGCGTGGCTGCCCGGCGTTCAGGCTGGAGTCGACGAACGACCCGTGTCTTGCTTCAACGAGCGCTTCCCTTGCCGATGTCGTGGCGCACATTCATTCGGGCGACGTCTTGTTCCTTCCGTCACTGCGGTTGCCGCGTCTCGCCAACCAGTGGGGGTTGTTCGATGAACAGTCGCAGATTGAGCCCTTCCTGTCGGACCGCGCGGAGCGTGTCCGGCGGGAGGCTGAGAAGGATGCGATCGCCTCCTTGCGTGAGGTGACGCGCCGGCGCGGCTGGGTGGTCTTCGAAGGCCCTCCACCACTTATGCATATAATTCCCATGCGCTGTTCGGACTGGTTCAATCGAGACAACCCGGTCTGCGAGCGTGGCCCAGGCGTATCCCGCACCCTGCTGGAGCGTATGCGCGCGCCAATCCTGGCATCCTACGCACGAATCGCGTATGCGGTGCCCGGCGTGACCGTGTGGGATCCCTTTCCGATCTTGTGCCCTGGCACCGAATGTCTGGCTTATCGCGACGGCAAGCCGCTGTTTTTCGACGGTGACCATCTGAGCGGTTACGCCAATGCCGTTCTGCTGCCCGAGTTCGTATCGTTTATGAAGGGTCTGCCGGTCGACGGACCCTAAGAAGTCTGTACAGAAACATAAATGAGGTATTTCAATGTCCTGCCCTGACCGAGACATCAAAAAACTCCCGTTTTTCCTTCATGAACCCGGCCTTTTCAACGTTGCCAATCCGGCAAGCCACTGAAACCACGCCACCATGATCACGGACGGACACTCAGAAGCGCGCCGGGTACCACTCACACAGGACGCACCGCTTCCCATGCATGGCCACCCAGACCGCGCCGCGCCGCCGCCCGTGCTGAAGCGGCTGCCCCCGCCGGCGTCCTGGCCCCCCACGCTGGTCGTGGTCATCGACACCGAAGAAGAATTCGATTGGGGCGCCCCCTTCGATCCGGCCGCGACGGCGGTCACCAACATCGCGTTCCAGCTGCTCGCGCAGGACATTTTCGACCGCCACGGCGTCGTGCCGACATACGCCGTCGATTATCCCGTCGCCAGCACGCCCGCCGCGGCCGGCGTGCTGCGCCGTTTCGCGGAAGAAGGACGGTGCGAAATCGGCGCGCATCTGCATCCCTGGGTCACCCCGCCGGCCGAAGGTCCCGTGGATACCCGGCACTCCTATCCCGGCAACCTGCCGGCCGCCATCGAGCGGCGGAAACTGACCGCGCTGACCGGCGCCATCGCCGCGAACTTCGGGATCCAGCCAACGGTTTATAAAGCGGGCCGTTACGGCATCGGCACCGCGACACCGTCCATCCTGCGCGACCTGAACTACACCGTGGATGTCAGCGTGGTGCCGCATACCGATTTCTCGGCCGATGGCGGCCCGGACTTCCGCGACGCGCCGGCCGATCCTTATCTGATCGCCGACGGGCTGACCGAACTGCCATTGTCGGTGCATTTCGTGGGACGGCTGGCCACATGGGGGCCGTCGTTGTTCCCCCGCCTTTCCAGCGCCGCCGCGCGTCGCATGCGGCTGCCAGGCATTTTCAGCCGGCTCGGTTTGCTGACGCGGCACCGCCTGAGCCCCGAGGGCAGCAGCCTGGCGGATCTGATCGGCCAGACCCGGTCGGCGCTGGCCGCCGGAACGCGGCTGTTCATGCTCACCTATCACAGTTCCTCTCTGCTGCCCGGCGCCACCCAGTACGTCGGGTCCGACGCCGGCCGGCGCGACTTTCTGGCGGTGCTGGATGGGTATTTGCGGTTCTTTCTGACGGAATGCGGCGGCCGTGCGGATACTGTACGCGCGGTGGCCGCCGCCCTGGCGCCAGCCCCTGCTTCCGCCACCGGACAGGGACCGTTTCGTTGCACGATGCATGGATGAAAATCACGGTCACGGGTACCCGGCCATCCCCCCGGTTTTGTTTCCTTCGCACGAAAATCGTGCTTCCTTGACCGGCATGATCGCGGCATCCGATCTATCGGTCTCGATCTGCCTCGCGTCCGAGAAGGCGGACATCGCCACCCTTTGGCGCGACCTTGAGGCACGGGCGGACGCGTCGTTTTTTCTGAGCTGGGACTGGATTGGGTGCTGGCTGCGGGAAAGCCCGGTCTCACCCTGGCTGATCGCCGCCCACCACCGGGATCGCGTCGTGGCGCTGGCACTGCTTTTGCCGTCGCGCCTGCGCAGGCATCACGTTCTTCGCACCAACGCGCTGATGCTGAACCAGACCGGCGATCCCGAACTCGACATCATCACCATCGAGCACAATGGCATACTGGTCGATCGCGCCTTCGGACCAGCCGCCATGCGGGCCTGCGTCGACTTCCTGATCCGCAACCGGCGCGCCGACGGCGGCCTGGACTGGGACGAACTGCATCTTGGCGGCTTGGCCGCGCCCGAGGAGCTCCGCCCGCTGGCGGACCAGACCGGGCTGATGATGTGGTATCATGCCTATAAACCGTCATGGGTGGTGGACCTCGCGAAGCTTCGCGAGTCCGGCGGCTCCTATCTGGACTCGCTGGGGGCCAACACCCGCTATCAGATCCGCCGGTCGATCCGCCTGTACGAAAAGCGCGGTGGCCTGAGCGCCACGCCCGCCCGCGATGTGGATGAGGCAATGCGGTATTTCGACCACATGAAGGAGCTGCATCAGCGCTATTGGTACAGCCGCGGGCAGGTCGGCAGTTTCGCCTATCCGTTCTTCGAGCGTTTCCACCGCGCTTTGATCGCGGACTGCTTGCCGAAAGGCAC
>JAYUEJ010000700.1:0-3508 GCA_043739265.1 Rhodopila sp.
GCGGTAACCCCCGCTCTTACCTTTGCCTCGGCCAGCAAACCGGATCTTTCTCGCCCCACCGGTGCCGGGAATAAGGACGCCGGCCAACGGATCGGCCGCGCGGGCGTCGTCGAGGTAATCAGGCGTTTCGACGATAGAATGCACCAATCACTCCCGGGTCCGACGGTCCAGGACCCACCCAATCCATATACGGCATTGCCGCCGTCGAATCAACGGCAATGCCGTAGTTATCCGACCAATGGAATTGAGCGCGTAATTTTGCCGCAATATCCCAAGGCACGCAGGACGCTCGTGATAGTTATGCTGATCAAGGACCTGGTGGAGGGGGTTGGATTCGAACCAACGTAGGCGTACGCCAGCGGATTTACAGTCCGCCCCCTTTAGCCACTCGGGCACCCCTCCGAACCGGGAAGCGGGGGACTAAAGCCAAACCCCTATCGCTGTCAACGGACAGTTAAGCCGAGGCACCGACATAACGCGACCGATCGCCCTCCGGATCCAAATATCTGGCTTCGGCTGGCTCCAGGGACAGGCACTAAGCCGGCGCGACAGGCGAAATTTCGTGCGCTCGCACAGACCCAATTCCGCGCCAAGACGCCAAGATCCGCCAGGATACTGGCCCGCTCGGCATGCGCCATGGTCCACCGCCGGAAGAGCGTCCAACATCTTGGCGTCTTGGCGCGGAACGCGGTATCGCGAGGTCGGAGGCCAACATAGTGACGCACCGTCAGGCCGTCTGACCGCCCAAGCCCGCAAAGGCGCACCGTGGCCCAGAACGGACTGTCGCAGCCCGTGACGACACGCTGGACCAGGAGACCCGCCCCCTTGACCCAACACAATTTTCCCCGCACCTGTCCCCCAACAAAACGCCCCGGAACGACGCCCATCCACCCCAAACCCGCAAGCGCCCCTGGATGAGCCCACACAAACACCCCACCTGGCTGCCCTCTTTGCTTGGCCTGTTCATCGCCGTCGGCCCCGCCGCCACCGACATGTATCTGCCCGCCTTCCCGGCCGTGGAGGCCAGTTTCGGCACCGCGTCCGGGACCGCGCAGCTCACCCTCGCGACGTGGTTCGCCGGTCTTGCCATCGGCCAGATCACCCAGGGCACGTTGTCGGATCGCTTCGGCCGCCGCATTCCGCTGATGCTGGGGTTCATCGTCTTCACCCTCAGCACCATCGGCTGTGCGCTTGCACCGAGCCTGACCTGGCTGGCGATTTTCCGGACAACGGCGGCGTTCGGGGCGTCCGCCGGCATGGTGATCGCCCGCGCCGTGGTGCGCGACCTGTCGGAGGGTCAGGCCGCCGCCATCATGATGTCCCGCCTGATGCTGGTCATGGGGGTGGCGCCGATTCTCGCCCCCACTGTCGGCGGCGCCATCCTGGCCTTCGCGCAGTGGCGGGTGATTTTCTGGGTGCTGACGCTGTATGGCATCGCCTGCGTCATCCTCGCCTGGAAGATGCTGCCGGAAACGCTGCCTCCGGAACGCCGCCTCCGCCTCAGCCTCGCCGGGCAGTTGGAGCGCTACGGGATGATTTTGCGGGAAAAAACCTTCCTGACGCACGCGATCATGGGCGGCTGCGGCACGTTCTGCATGTTTGCTTATCTGTCCGGCAGTTCGCCGGTGTTCGAATTGGGTTTCGGGCTTAGCCCCTCGCGGTTCGCGTTGATTTTCGGATTGTGCGCGGTTTCGCTGATCGTTTGCTCCCAGCTCAATGCCCGGCTGCTGCCGCGAGTCGGGCTGTCGCGCATGTTGACGCGGATCGCGCGGATTTCCTGCGGCGGCACGATCGTGCTTGTGGCGGTGGCGTTCAGCGGCCTGCATGTGCTGTGGGCGGTGGTGGCGCCGCTGATCGTGGTCATCGGCTGCCAGGGTTTTGCCAATGCCAACTCAACCGCCGGGGCACTGTCGCGGCACGCAGCGCATGCCGGCAGCGCGGCGGCGCTGATGGGGACGTTGCAGTTCAGCCTGGGCGCCGCGTCCGGCGTGCTGGTCGGGCTGTTGACGGACGGTACGCCGCGCGGCATGGCGGCGATGATGTTCCTGGGTATGTTCGGGGCGGTCATCGCCGACCGGTTCCGCGTCCGCCCCGCCGCCGCCCGCGTATGATCGTGGGAATCCCCGCCTGTGCCAAAACCCTGGCCGACATGCCGTTCCACCAGACTCCCGCCCGCTATGCGCAGGCCGTGCTGGGTGGGGCCGGCGCGCTGCCCGTACTGATCCCGCCGATCGGGGAACCGATGCTGGGGCTGCTCGACGGTTTGGACGGGCTGTTGGTGCCCGGTAGCCCGAGCAACGTGCATCCCAGTGGTTATGACGGGGGTGAGAGCGAGACGCCCGATTACCATGACCTGGAGCGCGATCACACCACTCTGCCGCTGATCCGGGCCGCCATCGCCCGCGGTATTCCTGTCCTGGCGATCTGCCGTGGCATCCAGGAGCTCAACGTCGCGCTCGGAGGCTCTCTGATCCAACGCGTTCACATGCAGGCAGGCAGGCTGGACCACAGGGGTGGCGCCGGCGCCCGGGATGTTCGCTACGGCCCGAAGCACGCGATCGCGGTCACCGGCGGTCTGGCGCGCATCGTTGGCGCGGACAGCATTACCGTGAACTCGTTACATGGGCAGGCGATCGATCGGCTGGGCCAGGGCCTGGTCGTGGAAGCGATAGCCCCGGACGGCACCATCGAAGCCGTCGCCCTGCCATCCGCCCCGGGTTGGCTGCTGGGTGTCCAATGGCACCCGGAGTGGGCGTTCGCCGCCAACCCGCACAGTGTTGCTATTTTCGCTGCTTTCGGCGATGCCTGCCGGCTACGGAAAACGTCCAACCAAAAGGCTTCTTGACCATGGATCTGCAACTCGCCGGGAAAACCGTTCTGATCACCGGGGGCTCCAAAGGCATCGGCAAAGCGGCGGCCGAGGTGTTCGCCGAGGAAGGCTGCAACCTTATTCTGGTCGCGCGCGATGCGACGCTGCTGAACGCGACCGCCGCTGAAATCCGCGCCAAGCGCCAGGTGAACGTCCGCGTCATCGCCGCCGACCTGTCCAGCGACGAGTCGGTCCGCAAGGTGGCCCTGGAGGCCGGGGAAATCGATATCCTGGTGAATAATGCCGGTGCGATCCCTCCGGGCGACGTTCTCAGCATCGACGATGCCAGGTGGCGCCAGGCGTGGGACCTGAAGGTGTTCGGCTACATTTCGTTCTGCCGGGTGATCTATGGGCAGATGAAGGCGCGCCGGGCTGGGGTTATCGTCAACGTCATCGGCGCGGCGGGGGAGAAATTCCCGACCGGCTATATCGCCGGTGCGGCCGGCAACGCGGCGTTGATGGCGTTCACCCGGGCGCTGGGCAAGGGCGCGCCGGCCGATGGGTTGCGCGTGGTGGCGATCAACCCCGGGCCGGTGGAGACCGACCGTCTGGTGATGCTGCGCAAGGCGGAAGCCAAGGAGAAGTGGGGCGACGAGAACCGCTGGCGGGACCTGAGCGCCGCAATGCCGTTCGGCCGTC
>JAYUEJ010000701.1:0-10537 GCA_043739265.1 Rhodopila sp.
TTTGGGGCAATCGGCACAGTCGTTGTATTGCTGGCCGGTGTCTTGCCGTTGTTCTGTGGAGTGGGTGTCAGGCCAGGAATTTTTTTGCACGGAGACAGCGCGAGGGCCGCGAAGGGCCACTGAGAAATCGCCGCCTTCGACGCAGTGCCGCGACCGGCGCCGGGATAAAATGCTTCCGGCAGTCCCGGGCCGCTGTTTCAATCCACCGCTGTTTCAATCCACCGCTGGGCCAATCCACCGCGATCGCCAATCCAAAATCGCGGGCCGTCCAATCCCGAAGTGCAAGTATAGCGAATCTCAGTGGTCTTCGTGGTCCTCCGGCTTGCCTCCGTGTTAAAACTGAAAACCGAATGAACGAACGCGAGATTTGCACGCTCCCCCTGCCCCGGACACCACGCGCGTCATCCTGCCCTAGCGTCGATCGTGCAACACGTCATTGATAAAGGCTGATACAGACCAAATGGCTCGCTAATAAATTCATTGCGAACAACAACCGAAACCTGCCCGTCCAGCGCGACGCCCGCCGCCGGTCGTCAGGCACTGAACAGTCCGTCCTGCGAGAATTGCCTGGTTCACCCGATTGCCCTGTATGTGGGCCGACCATGTGTTGCGCTCCCCATCCGGTGCAAGACAATGTCATGCAGTTGGATCGAGGACTGCAATCGTGGCTGCCAATCAACTCGTCCAAACGCGAATCGATGGGGAGCTATTTCCTGTTATTGATCTACTCGCCAACGATTTACCGCTCGAATCGCGGGGCCGCGATCATTCGTCAACCGGCGATTGGAAGGAGCACCGCGATTGCCACATTAAGCCGGATCTTGGTGCTTATCTATCAAAAACCCGACGACGCCACTTTGCGGCCTGTACGCATCGGGTCGCATAGCGAACCTGGCTTAAGAACGAATGGCTTGTTCCAGAACAAACCGGAGCGTGGCGGATCGCCGTCGGGACCCAACCCGCGATGAGGCGGATCGTTCTCGATCAGCAGTGCCATGCCTCCGACCGCAGCAGGCGAGGCGGCATCAGGTAAGCCTGGCGCCGCCTCGCCCACTGGACGAACCGCAAAGCCGGCGGCGGTCATGACAAGCATGCCGACACCGAGCGTGAGGAAACCGCCGCCTCCAGAACCGCCGCCCCACCCTCCCCCCGATCACACGTAATTGCCCCAACCACCCGCATCGGCCCCGGGAAGAGCCGATGCCCGGGTACCCCGACTCGTCCCATCCAGGCTAACCTCCCGCCATGCACCCCTCCCACCCCATAGAAACCGACATCGTCCTGCTCGGCGCCGGCCACGCCCATGTGGAGGTCTTGCGCCGCTTCGCCATGCGCCCGCAGCCCGGAATCCGCCTGACGCTGATCGCGCGGGAGCCTGAAACCCCCTACTCCGGCATGCTCCCCGGCCTGATCCGCAGCGAATACACCCACCAGGACGCCCATATCGACCTTGCCCCGCTGGCCGCCATGGCCAACGCCCGCCTGATCCTGGCCGAGGCCACTGCGATCGACCCCGCCGCCCGCACAATCACTATGCCCGGCCGCCCCGACACCCCGTTCGACCTGTTATCCATCGACGTCGGCGGCATTCCCGCCGCCCCCCCCGGCCAGGGCATTGCGGTCAAACCCATCGGCGGCTTCCTCGACCGCCTGCACCGGCTGGAAGCCGAACTCCCCGCCGGCGCCCGCATCGCCGTCGTCGGCGGCGGACCGGGGGGTGTGGAACTGACTCTCGCCCTCGCCGCCCGATTTGCCGGCCAGCTTCGCCTGGTCCTGGTCTCCGCCACCCCGGAACCCCTCGCCGCCGCCCCCGCGTCCGCGCGCCGAGCGGTGCGCCAGGCGCTGGTGGACGCGAACGTGGAACTGGTCAGCGGAGTCACCGCCACGGCACTCGATGCCGGCCGGCTGTCCCTGTCGGACGGCAGCTTTATCGATGTCGCCACCGCCCTGTGGGCAACCGGCGTCGAGGGTCCGGCGTTCCTCGCGGCCTCCGGCATCGCCTGCGACCGCACTGGCTGCATCCGCGTCACCCATGATTTTCGCAGTGTCAGCCACACAAGGGTCTTCGCGGCCGGCGATTGCGCCGCACTGGAGAACGATGCGCGCCCCAAAGCCGGAGTCTGGGCCGTGCGGGCCGGCGCCCCCCTGGCCGACAATCTACGCCGCGCCGCGACGGGAAAACCGCTGAAACCCTGGAAACCGCAACGCGACGCCCTGGCGATCCTGGGCCTCGGACAGGGCAAGGCGGTCGCATGGCGCAACGGCATCGCCCTGCAAGGCCACAAGGTCAAATGGCTGAAGGACCGCATCGACCAACGCTGGATGCGCATGTACACCGACATGCAAATGGTCGCCGGTCCCGACGGCCCGATGCGCTGCGGCGGCTGCGGCGCCAAGGTCAGCGCCGAGGTGCTGGACGCCGCCCTGGCGTCCCTGTCACCTGACCCTTTGGCCGGCACCGAATCCCCAGACCTGCTGACGACACGCGACGACGCGGCGGTCCTGAAACCCCCGTTGGGCAAATTACTGGTCCAATCGGTCGATCACTTCCGGGCCTTCATCGACGATCCCTTCGTGTTCGGCCAAATCGCCGCCGCGCATGCCTTGTCGGATATCTACGGCATGGGCGCCGACCCGTGGACCGCGCTGGCCATCGCCTCAATTCCATACGCGTCGCCGGAGAAAATGCGAGCCGAACTGTCCGCCATGCTGCAAGGCGCCAACGAAGTCCTGCGCGAGGCCGGTTGCGCCCTGGTCGGCGGCCACAGTGCCGAGGCGTCCGAAACCGCGCTGGGCTTCGCCGTCACCGGCCTGGTCGATTCCGGCAAAATCCTCCGCAAAGCCGGCCTGCAAGCTGGCGACCTGTTAATCCTGACCAAGCCCCTGGGCACCGGGATCGTGCTGGCCGGCCACATGCGAGGCAACGCCCGCGCGCAATGGCTGATCGCAGCCATTGATTCCATGCGCACCACCAACGCCACCGCCGCCCGCATCGCCATGGCGCACCGCCCTCGCGCCGGCACCGATGTCACCGGATTCGGCCTCGCCGGCCATTTGCAAGAGATGCTGGCAGCCTCCAACGTCGCCGCCGTACTCCGCCTGGACGCGATTCCCGCCCTGCCCGGAGCCCGCGCCCTCGCCGCTCACGGCATCGAAAGCACCCTGGCCCCCGACAACCGCCGCCTGCTCGGTGACGCCCCCGAGACCGCCCTGCTGGTGGACCCGCAAACTTCGGGCGGGCTGCTGCTGGGCCTGCCGCCAAGCCGGTCCACGGCCTGCCTTCAGGCGCTACGGGACGCCGGCGTGAACGCCGCGATCATCGGTGAGGTTGAACCCGCCCGCGACGGTGCCGCCCGTATCCGGCTGGAATAACCCGATTACCGGCGACCAAGTCCAAACTGCGCCTCATGCACAAGGTCGGGACAAAGAATGGCAACGTCCGGCGCGAACCGCGCCAGCACCGGCTGACTGACACCCAGTGCCTGAACCGAAGCCTCATCGGGGCCGGCCAGAAGATGTTCGTCGTGTGGCGTGGACAGGCCGAAAATGTCCCGCAGACGAAGCGGAAGAGTGAAATGCATGGGTGTGACCCCTTTCAGAAGGCGCCAGCGTGGTGCTGACACCCAGTTGAAGTGGGGACGAGATGCTGCATCGCAACAATGCCGGTCGCGACCCTGACCTGTCCGCCGGACATGCCACACTCGCGTTGACCGTCCAGACACCGTCAAAGCACGCCGGTCGCGGCTACCGGGACAACCCCGCGGTACGGTAAAGGTCGGCGACCGGCATGGCGAACCCGATGCTGGTCAGTTCCAGCGCGTCCGGCGGGCGCACGATAACAGGCGAATCCGGCCAGTTGCCGTCAGCCCCCCGGCGGAACAGTTCGACCTCCATCGGGGTGCTGCGAACCGCCAGGATTTCCTGGACGCTGGGCATCGTGGTGTAGGTCCAGATGTTCGCACGGGTTTTGGGTTCGTTGCCGGGCGACAGGATTTCAATCAGCAGGACCGGTTCCGGCAGCATCACGCCGCCCGATGGCGGTGCGCAGGTAACGCCGATATCCGGCACGCGGAAATTCACGTTGGCACGCATTTTCGGGACGATCCCGGGCGCATCGGCGACCGCACATCGACTACCGGACGCCAACAGATGGTTACCTAACAGTCGCACGAGTTCCGCCTGAATCCTGGCATGGGCGTCCGCTGCCGGTGCCATCAACACCGGCTCCCCATCGACAAGCTGCCACCGCCGGCCGGTCATGTCGCCGGAGTCCCAGACCAGGAACTCATCGACCGTCATGCGCGTCGGCAGGCGTTTTCGAAGTGCTACCATCCCTGATACGCTAACATACCCGCACGCCGTCCGCCACGGCCTGGTTCACGCTTGGTACCCTGGCCGACACGGGCTACGAACCCTCACCAACCGCCGCAAGGATCCGCCCGATGACCCGCAGCCACCGTATCGCCTCCATTCCCGCCGACGGCATCGGGCCCGAGGTCATCAGCGCCGGGCTGGAAGTTCTGGACGCCGTCGCCTCCCGCGATGGCACCTTCAAACTCATCGTGGACCACTACGATTGGGGATCCAACTGGTACCGCAAGCATGGCGAGTTCATGCCCGCCGACGGCCTGGCGTGGCTGCGCACCGCCGACGCGATCTACTTCGGCGCCGTCGGCGATCCGAATATTCCGGACCACATCTCACTCTGGGGCCTGCGCCTGCAGATCTGCCAGGGCTTCGATCAATACGCCAACGTCCGCCCGACCCGCATCCTGCCTGGCGTCACCTCCCCCTTGCGCGACGTCGGCACCGGCGACCTGGACTGGGTGATCGTGCGGGAAAACTCCGAAGGCGAGTATGCCGGCCAGGGCGGACGCACGCATCGCGGCCGGCCCGAGGAAGTCGCCACCGAAACCGCCATTTTCACCCGCCGCGGCGTCGAACGCATCATGCGCTACGCCTTCGACATCGCCCGCGCGCGTCCGCGCAAGCATTTGACCGTAGTAACGAAATCGAACGCCCAACGCCACGGCATGGTGTTCTGGGACGAGATCGCCGCCCTGGTCAGCCACGACTACAAAGACGTCACCTGGGACAAGGAACTGGTCGATGCGATGACCATGCGCATGGTGCGTAAGCCGCGCACGATCGACACTGTAGTAGCAACAAACCTGCACGCCGACATCCTGTCCGACCTCGCCGCCGCGCTTGCCGGCTCACTCGGGATCGCGCCCACCGGCAATATCGACCCGGAACGCCGCAGCCCGTCGATGTTCGAACCGATCCACGGCAGCGCGTTCGACATCACCGGCAAGGGCATCGCCAACCCGGTGGCGACGTTCTGGACCGGTGCGATGATGCTGGAACACCTGGGCGAAAAACCCGCCGCCGATCTGCTGATGCGAGCTGTCGAACAGGTCTGCGCCGCCGGCATCCTGTCACCGGACCTGGGCGGCACTGCGACGACGAAGGAAGTAACGAAAGCGGTGGTGGAGGCGGTGCGCGGGATGAACCGGTAGGGCGGTGGCGATCCCGGTCGTCATCGACACCAACGTCCGGTTCTCACCCCGGCGGAATGCCTGGAGCAACTGCCATGACAAGCCTGACTATCGAACTGCAAGACGACACCTTCCGCCAATTGCGCGCATTGGCCGAGGCGCGCGGAATCAGCCTGGATCTGTTGATTGAAAATCTGGGGTCAGCCGCTGTCACGGCGGTAGATGCGGAAATCCGGTTCCGGGCCTTCGCAGCCGAGAGCAGTCCCGCGCGGGCGCGCCGGATACTGGATCGGTTGGACCGCAATGAGCGGCCGCCTCTTTGATCCAAACCAGTTTCCAGCGTTTGGCGGCAGCAGCGGAGTGGACGCAAGCCCAACCGATCGGACTCACCCCCCCCTACTCCTTAACCGCCCCCGTCATCGAGGACACATAATATTCCACGAAGAATGAATAGATCAGCGCCACCGGCACCGACCCCAGCAGCGAACCCGCCATCAACGCGCCCCACTGGTAAACGTCACCCGTCACCAGCTCCGTCAGGATCGCCACCGGAACGGTTTTATTCTCTGTGGATTGAATGAACGCCAGTGCATAGATGAACTCGTTCCATGACAGCGTGAATGCGAAAATCCCAGCCGAGATCAGGCCCGGCACCGCCAGCGGCAACGTAATCCGCCACAGGATTTGGATGCGCGACGCCCCGTCGATCAGCGCGCATTCCTCCAACTCGTAGGGAATCGACTTGAAATACCCAATCAGCAGCCATGTGCAGAACGGGATCAGGAACGTCGGATACGTCAGGATCAGCGCCAACGGGTTGTCGAACAGCCCAAACTGGAAGATCAACGTCGCAAGCGGAATGAACAGGATCGACGGCGGCACCAGATAGGCCACATAAATGGCGAGCCCCGCGTGCTGCGCGCCCTTGAACCGCAACCGCTCGATCGCATAAGCCGCCAGTACGCTGGACGTAACCGACAAGAACGTCGAAGCCACCGCGATCGTCATCGTCGTCATCAGCCAGCGCGGATAATTGGTCTCGAACAGCAGCACATAAACGTTGTGCAGCGTCGGCGACCGCACCCAGAATGGATTGAACTGCTTGTAGTCGAACATCTCATAGTCGGGTTTGATCGCGGTGATCGTCATCCAATAGAACGGGAACAGCAATACGATGATGAACAGCGCCAGCGGGATGTAAACCGTCACCGTCCGCCGCACCCCGGAATCCCACGACAGCAGCTCCGGCACATCGACCGAACGGCCGGCGATGGCGTCCACCTCGGCCACCGAACTGGGTATGAGCGGCTCAGTCATTGGCTTCACCCTGTTGCCATTTACGCCGTCCGACACCGAAGAAACACACCAGCGTCGCCGCGATCAGGAACGGAATCATCGACACCGCGATCGCCGCGCCCTCGCCAAGCTGCGAACCGGGAATCGCCCGCTGGAACGCCAGCGTCGCCATCAGATGCGTGGTGTTGAACGGCCCGCCGCGAGTAATCGCATACACAAGCTGGAAGTCGGAGAACGTGAACAACACCGACAGCGTCAACGCCACCGCCAGGATCGGCATCAGCAGCGGCACCGTGATGCGGCGGAATTTCTGCCAGCCGCTGGCTCCGTCCAGCAGCGCCGCCTCATACAGCGATGGCGAAATGGTCTGCAACCCGGCCAGCAGCGTGATCGCGACGAACGGAATGCCGCGCCAGATATTGGCCACGATCAACGACCAGCGCGCCGCCCAGGGCGTCCCGAGAAAGTTGATGTAGGTCTCCCGCCACCCCAGTACATCGACCAATACATAAGAGATGATGGAGAACTGCGGCGAATAGATCCACCACCATGCGATCGCCGACAGCACCGTCGGCACAATCCACGGCAGCAGCACGATCGCTCGGATGAACGCCTTGAACGGGATGTGGTGATTGAGCAGCAGCGCCAGCCAAAGCCCAAGCGCGAATTTCCCCACCGTTGCCGTCAAAGTATAGAAAATCGTGTTGGTGACGGACAGCCAGAAGATCGGGTCGTCGAACAGTTCCACGAAATTGTCGAAGCCGATGAACTTGCCAGGCTGGCCGATCGTGGTGTCGGTGAAGGCAAGCCAGATACCAAGACCGAGCGGATAGGTGAGGAACACGACCAGCAGCCCGACGGTGGGCAGCAGGCAGAGAAACACCAGGAACGGTTTCCAGTCGAACAATCGCGTGGCCCAGCCATCCGGCTTACGGACGAAAATCAGGGGTCGAACGACGGTCTCTACGATTGCGTCCATGGCTCTCCGCGGGATGCTGCCCCGCTGATTGGCCCACCGAACCGCCGGCAGAGCGGCGACCCGGCAGGCACGTTACGGATCAGGCGTTCTTATAGTACCGCTCTGCCTGTTTGGCCGCCTGTTTGGCCGCCGCCTCGGGGGTTGCGTTGCCGGTCGCCACCGACGCGAACATATCGACAATGGTATAATTGGCGACGACCGTGCTGGATGCGGCGGAGATCGGTCCCGAATAGCCGTCGTAGAACACCGAATCCATCGCCCCGGCGAACGGCGCCAACTGCTTGTCCTTGGTCCAAAACGCCATTTTCGAGTAGGCCCGCAGCGAATTCGACCAATACCCCAGGCAGTTCGACAACCAGGGGCCGTATTGATCTGCTTCCATCATGAAGCGCAGATACTCTTTCGCCGCGTTCGGATATTTAGTGTGCCTGAAAACCATCGCGTTCATCGGAGCCGTGTTCTGCGGCGAACGCGTGGACAGCCCCTTTGGCACCGACTGGTGGTTGGTATCCGCCGCGATCGCCTGCACCTTCGGATCGGGCGAGTTCTTCGCCACGTAGTAGATCGACACGCCGTTGAAAGTCAGGCCGATCTGACCGGCCAGATACGCCTGGTTGTTGCTCACATCAAGCCAGGTCAGCGTCCCCGGTATCATTGTCTTGTAGAGTTCCGCGACATATTTCAGCGCGGCGATGGTTTCCTTGGAATCGAGCGAGACCTTGCCCGCCTCATCAACGACGCGGGCGTTGTGCGACCACAATGCCCAGGACGCGAAGCCGTTGGCGTCACCCAGCGCGTGCCCCAGCGAGAAACCGCACGGATGCCCGGCTTTCTGCAGCTTCTGGCACAGATCGAGAAAACCCTGATGATCGTTCGGGATTTTGTCATAGCCGGCCTCCTTGACCCAACCGACGCGATACACCGTCGGGCCGGTCCCGCCGCCGATCGGCAACCCGATCCAGGTCTTGGTCTTCCACTTCGTGCCATACAGCACGGCCAGATCGGTCCAGCCGCCGTATTTCGCACCCAGATACTCGGCGAGGTCCGTCAACTCGACCAACTTCGAACCATAAACATGCGGATCGGAGCCAAAGCCGCACACGATATCGGCACCGGCGCCAGTATTCGCGATCACCGCGATTTGCGGCCGCAGATCCTCCCAGCTCACGAAATCGACCTTCACGTCGATCCCCGTTGTCTCGACGAACTTCTTGGTGTTGGCCTTCCAGATGACCTCATCCGGATCGATGAACTTGGCCGGGCGCAGCACATGCAGCGCCGCCCCCTTTTCCACCGCGAAACCGGGCGATTTCACGTCCGCCGTGGGCACATCGTCAACCGCCGCTCTGGCACCGATCAGCGGGATGGACGCAGCGCCCAGGCCAGCAGCGCCCAGGGTAGCGGCGCCCAAGGCCAGTGAGTCGCGTCGGGTAACTGCCATGGTGTTTTACTCCCATTCCGGTCAGTTATTGAACCTGGGGAGACCGGCGCCCGTAGGTCCTCAACGCGTATCATCGGCTACCAAGGCTGCCCCGTAAAGCCACCTAAGCCGCCAGCCGTTGCCCCGTCGCCGCGTCGAAAATATGCACCAGCGCCGGATCGGGGGTGATCCGAATGGTGTCGCCCGGCCGAGCGGCGATCCGTTCCCGGAAGGCGGCGATGATATTGGTGCCGGCGAATAAGGCCATCACCTGGGTTTCCGATCCGGTCGGCTCGATCACATTGACCGTGGCTGCCACGCCGTCGCCGGCAAGCTGGAAATGCTCCGGCCGGATGCCATAGATAACCGGCCGCCCGTCTGCCCCGCGCGACCCCGGCGGCAGCTTCAGAACCGTGCCCTCATCACAATGGAACGCACCGCCGGTTATTGTGCCCCGCAGAAAATTCATCGACGGTGACCCGATAAAGCCGGCGACGAACAGGTTGTTGGGTAAATCGTAAAGCTCCAGCGGCGCCCCGATCTGCTCCACATTGCCGCTGTTCATCACCACGATCTTGTCGGCCATCGTCATGGCTTCGATCTGGTCATGCGTAACATAGACGGTAGTGGTGGCCAGCCGCTGGTGCAGTTCCTTGATTTCGGCGCGCATGGCCACGCGCAACTTGGCATCCAGGTTGGACAGCGGCTCGTCGAACAGGAACACCTGCGGATCTCGCACGATGGCCCGCCCCATCGCGACACGCTGCCGCTGCCCGCCGGAGAGTTGCCGTGGATAGCGGTTCAGATACGGCGCCAGGCCCAGAATTTGTGCGGCGCGCGCCACTTTCTCATCGATCAGCGCCCTTGGCGCCTTCGCGATGTCCAAGGCGAAAGCCATGTTGTCGCGCACCGACATGTGCGGATATAGTGCGTAGTTCTGGAACACCATCGCGATGTCGCGCTCCTTCGGGGCGACATTGTTCACGACGCGGCCGCTGATGGCGATCTCGCCGCCGGTGATGTTCTCCAGACCCGCGATCATCCGCAGCAAAGTCGATTTGCCGCAGCCGGACGGGCCGACCAGGATGACGAACTCACCGTCGTCGATCTCGACATTGACGCCGTGCAGGACTTCCGTCGTGCCGAAGCGCTTGCGCACATCGCGGATGGTGACTGTCGCCATGGTGATTTGGACGCCCCCAGAAGTGGCCCTCGCTTCCCCGCGGAAGAGAGGCATCGTCGCAATCGTAACGTGGTAGCGCCGCTATCCCTGATCAACTCCGCCCGGATTTCCGACCATTGTCAACGACCCGGTAGAAGCCCGTCGCCGAACTGGCGTTCGCG
>JAYUEJ010000702.1:0-10528 GCA_043739265.1 Rhodopila sp.
TTCGTAGCGTTAATGAAACGATCTGGACCGGCATCGCCAGCGCTGGGATCGCCAATGCCGGGATTACTGTAGTCACCGAGCCAGTTTACCAGGACAACAGTGCCTCCTGGCAGTAGTGTATCTACCACACGAGCCCCGCAGCGCTTGATGTCTTCGGCAGAAAGAAAATACAGCACCTCGGAGAACACCACTAAGTCGAAACGATTGGCCGGCCATTCCGCCGGCACCCGCATCCGTTCGAACCGCACCCCTGGTTGGCCGGCACAGCGAAACCGAGCGGCGTGTAATGGGGTCTCGACGATATCGATGCCTAACAGATTGTCGCATCGCGTCGCCAACAAACCGGTCAGAACGCCGATGGAGCAACCGACTTCCAAGGCCGACAAGAAACGACCTGGTGGCAGCGCGTCCAGTGTGCGGCGGTATTTGGCTTTCTCGTAAGCACTGGTGGTGAATTCCCAGGGGTCGGGGTTTGACTGATACAGACGTTCGAAGTGGCTGGGAGGGCGTGATTCGGTCATGGCTCGATGAACGTCTCCCAGCCGCTGTCAAAGGCCGCCAGCAGGTCTCGGGGTAGTCGAAATCCAGTCGGATCGTCCGTAATGAGATCATCGTATTGCGACCGATGGGCCTGAACGGCCGCCTGTTTGGCCGACCGAAAAGCGCCGATATCCAGCCGCCAGCCGGCGGTCGGTGACCCCGGAATGGAACAAGCCGCAGGCAGGGTCCAGCCCCAGACCGGGTAGGCGACATGCCGGCACCCCGTGATGCCGGCCACGGCGGCGGCGGCGAGCGAGGCCGCCCTATGGTCGCAATGCGGATCGTGCAGCCAGGGTGCCAGGATGGCAGTACATTCCGCCTCCATCGTAACTAAATTCGCCAGCCGTGCGACGATGTCTTCAAACCCCGGACCTTCATGCGGCGCGGCCGTGTCAGGTTCGCCCAGCAACACCAACCGGTTCGGCTTCAGCCCGAGATGCCCGATCGCCGTTCGGACCTCGCTCGCTCGCACGGCGCGCAGACGATCCGGCGGATACGCCCGGGAGTTTGGATGCGATCCCGCACCGTCCGTCAGCACGACGACCAGCGGCGCTCTTCCCGCCGCCACGCAACGCGCGATCAGCCCACCGCAGCCCAGGCTCTCATCGTCTGGATGGGGCGCCAGGATCAGGCAGGTCCCCGTGCCGGTGATGTCGTCCAGGTCGGCCAACGGCAAATCATGCCATGCCCGATGGAAGTCGCGCGCCGCGCTCATAGCCCAACCCCGGGGTGGTCGGCGAACCAGAGTGCCGCCTCGGTCAGGACTTCATCGGGTGCCGGCTGGCGGAGGTAGGTGGACAGGTCGCGACAGATCAGCTCGATCGGATTACCGAGCCGAAATGCCGACAGGCCTAGGGAGCGTTGCAGGAGCCGCATCGCATCCAGGCAGTTCGTTTCGACAGCAATCCTGGCGAGCCCGGCGGCGGCGACGCGATGCGCCGTGTCGGCTGCGGAATCTTCAGCCGTCCGCGCGGCCGACAACACCCAAAGCCGGCTGGTCTCACGCGCCATGATCGCCTCTCCCAGGCGGGCCTGAGCGTGCGGATTGTCGAGCCGCCCGGTTTGCCGAAGCTGCGCCGCGGCCTGTTCCACCAACGCGATCAATCCACCCAACGCAACGGCCGATCCGCGCCAGGCGCCGGCGGAAAAATCCGGCTCAAGCAGGTAATCGCCAGCCTGGCCAAGCAGGTTTTCGGCGGACGTTTCGCAACCAGTGAAATCGACCGCACCGGTGACCGCCGCGCGCATGCCTTGCAAAGGAGAGGGCAGGGGAGTCACGGTTTCGCCGATGCCCAGCGGCAGCACCACCATGTTGGTGTCTCCGTGCTGGTCGCGTGCTGTCAACAGGGCGGCGGTCACATGCCCCGCCCCGGAGCAGAATTGCTTGCCGCCGCTGAACAGGATGCGATTGCCGATGCGCCGCATTGTCAGGCCATCCGCGGGAGGGTCAGTAACCCACAACCCATACAGAGCGCCGGCGTCCGGTTTCGTTACGCCTAAAAACCGAGCAATCAGGTGCAGCGCATTGATATGGGCTTCCAGGATGCGGCCGACGGACAGATTGCCTTGCCCGACCAGACTCAACAGCGAGGCCAATGCCTCGGTGGCGGTCAAATCCCGCACCGGCAAGATGGGCGACAAGGCCCCGGCACGCCGCAGCCGATCGATGTCTTCGGTGGGAAAAGCGCTGTCCCGATCCAGCCCTTCAGCACGGCTTTGCATCCACGGAACCAGCTCGGCCACTTCGGTCAATAGCGCTGACATCGCTAATCGGCCGCCAGTATATCGGGCAGTGCCAGCCGATCCAGTAACACCGTGGCGGCGGCAATCTGCGTCGGTATATCGACGAAACGAACCCGCCGTCGTTTCAACACCGGACTGGCAGCCTCCAGCATCGCCCAGGTGGTGCCAAAAAACCGGTGCGACAAAATATCGAAAACCCGGTCTCGCGGCATCGCCAACGCCGCCGCCAGTGCCGGATCCGACCGCCCGCCCCATGCGTGGCGCGCCCGATGGCGCAGACTGTAGCGCCAGAATGCATCGAGTGCGGGTTCCGCCTGATCGTCGCTGAATTCATCCTGCCTTACCATCCGGCGACGGATCGTGTCGGCCATGCCGCCGTTGGCACGCCCGACAACCCGCCCCGAAACCGTCGCCACGATTGCCGGATCGTGACGAATACAGGCATCCACCATCCACAACGCGCGCACGAAAGCCCGATCTTCACCATTTGCGATGGCGGGAATGCCGCCAACCCGGTGAAAAGCCTCCACTGACACGGCGATACTTGCGCCCGAGGCCTCGGTATGGCGCGGCGGCGGATCATGCGGTTCAGGATCGAGCGTCCAGGCAAGATCGTCCAGCAGCGCGACCAATTCGACTTCCCGGGCGTCATCCGCGTGCAAATGCGCCGGGATCATCGCCGCCTCCTTCGGATCGATCACCGCTCGGCCACACACCACGTCAACGCCCGCCCGCAGCGCCCGCAGATTGCGAAAAACCCAGTCCGGCGGGACCAGACTGTCGGCATCGGTGGTCAGCAGCACACCGTCGGGGCCGGCCAGCGCGGCTGCCGCATCCATCGCCAAACGCCTTGCATGGCCCGCATTTGCCTGCCCCCGGGGCAAGTGCCGGTTGATGACGTCCAGGCGATAGCGCAACGCTGGCGCCATCGCGCGGGCGATCGTTTCGGTATCATCGACAGAATTGTTCACGATCAGCACCACACGATCCGGTGGCTGTGTTTGCGCATTCAAGGCGCCAAGACACGATCCTATGCGTTCGGCTTCGTCCCTGGCCGGGATGGCGACAACGACATTTCCAGCCATGAACGAGCCACTCCCTGCGGTTTCCTGCCGATTAAAGGTTCCGTGGGGAGCAGGTTGTGCCGCCGCAAGACGGTGTCGAGACGTTGTCACCGAGGTGTTATGGCGTTTGAGTTGACGAAAAAGCGACGTATAGGGCGGGCATGACACAACACATCGAAACCGACGTGGCGATCGTCGGAGCCGGCCCGGTCGGTCTGTTCGCGGTTTTCGAGCTGGGCATGCTCAAGCTGTCCAGCGTGCTGATCGACGCGCTGGCTGAGGTCGGCGGCCAATGCACCGCGCTGTATCCGGAAAAGCCGATCTACGACATTCCGGCCCACCCGGCGATCGAGGCCGGCGCGCTGATCACCCGCCTGGAAGAACAGATCGCCCCGTTCCCCGTGCCTCGCCTGCTCGGGCGCCAGATCAACGGCCTCAGCGGCGAGCGCGGCGGGTTCACACTTACCACCGACCAGGGTGACACCATCCGAGCGAAGGCGGTGATCGTCGCCGCCGGGGCCGGCGCTTTCGGTCCCAATCGCCCACCGCTGGACGGTCTGGCCGCGTATGAGGCCAGCGGCGCGGTGCAATACTACGTCCGCCGCCGCGAGGATCTGCGCGGCAAGCGAGTGGTGATCGCGGGCGGGGGGGACTCCGCGGTGGACTGGGCGCTGGCGCTGAAGGACATCGCCCGGGTCTCGGTCGTGCATCGGCGGCCGAAATTCCGCGCCGCCCCGGAAACCGCCGCCCGGTTGGACGAAGCGGTTCGGAGGGGAGAGATCGAGATGATCATCCCCTATCAGCTCCATGGCCTTGCCGGGACCAACGGCGTGCTGTCGGCGGTTGAGGTCGCGACGTTGGACGGCGCGGTGAAAGCGATCCAGGCGGATGTGCTGTTGCCGTTCTTCGGCCTGTCGATGGATCTGGGTCCGATCGCCGCCTGGGGTCTGCAAAGCGAGAAGCACCATGTGACGGTCGATCCGGCAACGGGCCAGACCAGCCTGCCGGGCGTGTTCGCGATCGGCGACGTGGCGACTTATCCGGGTAAGCTGAAGCTGATCCTGCAGGGGTTCAGTGAGGCGGCGGTCGCGGCGCATGCGATCCACCCGATCGTGTATCCCGATCAGGCGCTGCATTTCGAATACTCCACCACCAAGGGCGTGCCGGTCTGAACCCGCTGGAGCGCGCCATCGATCCATGCTATGAAGATTGCCTATGCTATGAGGGTTGCCATGAGTTTCGCCCTTCGCAAGCCGATGACATTGGCTGAATTCCTTGTGTGGGAGGAATGGCAGGAACTGCGTTTTGAGTTCGACGGGTTCGAACCGCTCGCCATGAACGGCGGAACCATCGGGCACGACCAGATCACCTTCAACCTTCGAAAGGCACTAGACGCGAGGCTTGCGGGAAAGCCGTGCCGGCCGCTTGGCCCGAACGTCAAGATTATCGTTGATGGGCGTGTGCGCTATCCTGATGCGCTTGTCGTGTGCCGGCCGTTGTCGTCCACGGCCACGGTCGCCGACGATCCCGTGATCGTGTTCGAAGTGCTCAGCGAGGGCACCAGCCAGACTGACATGATCGATAAAAACCGCGAATACCGCGCGACACCATCGATCCAGCGCTACATCATCCTGCAACAGACGCAAAAAGCGGCCATCGTTTTCGTGCGGCGGGAGGATGGCTGGATGTCGGAGATTGTCTCCGGCGATGACGCCAGCCTGGACCTGCCGGAAATCGGCATCGCGGTGCCATTGCACGAGATCTACGCGAACGTCGAATTGCCCGAGGCGCGGCACGCTTAACCTGGCCGCTCCCCAGCGTTTTTGCCGAGACCCCGAGGACACCAGACACCACGCCGCCTTCGGCCTGAGAGGCTGCCAGTTATGAACGTTGCGGTACGCACGCCGCTTATGACCCGCGAACAATTCTTCTTCTGGGCGCAGGCTCGGGACGAACGGTATGAGTTCGATGGGTTCCAGCCGGTTGCGATGACCGGGGTCAATCTCCGTCACAACGTCATCGTGCTCAACATTCACGTCGCGCTGCGGCACCGGCTGAAAGGGTCGGGCTGCCGGCCGCTGGGACCCGACGCGGGTGTCGCTACGATCGGCGATATCGTGCGCTACCCGGACGGCGTTGTTACGTGCAGCCCAATAACCGGCGATGAATACCTGACGCCCAACGTTGTGGTGGTGTTCGAGGTTATCAGTCCGACTTCCGGCCGGATCGACAGGATCGTGAAGGTGCGCGAATACGCGGCCGTGGCGTCCATCCTTCGCTATGTCATCCTGGAATCGTCGAGCGTCGGCCTTACCGTGATGGACCGTCCGGCTGGCGACCAGAAATGGACCGTCACGACGCTCTTGACGAATGAAACCCTGCTGCTGCCGGAAATCGGCATCGCAATTCCGGTTGCCGAACTCTACGAGGACGTGGAATTCCCCGGATCGGACGTGGATGCCGCGGCGGCGAGGGCGTAGTCGCCACGGGGCGGGGCACTTGGTGGACCATCCGGGAAGATCGACGTCTGTTCCTGTCGCGGGCAACGGCGGGTTCGTTTTAGCGCCGGCTTTCGGACGCCGGTGCGCTACCCAGCCAATGCAACGCCATGGTCGGTGGTCGCCGCCGCGTTGTGGAATGCGGCTTTGATCTGATTTTTCTTCAGCTTCTCGGCGATGCGCATGGCCGTCTGGCGTTGCTGATACCCCTGCGTCCAACTTTGGCCCGCAGTCCTGGCTACGGGCGGCGTCGCTTCCCTGGTGGCTTCGACCAATTGGATGGCTTTGTCGATCCGGGGTGGAACGGGTTGCGGTTGTGGGGCAGGGGCCTGATTCGGCTGGATCGGAATACCGGCCGCGCGGGCCTTTTGGAGCTGGTCGAGTTTGCGGCGGGATTTGTGGGCTTCGCGGCTGAGGCTGACGGCGCTGCCGCGGAGGCGAAGCTGCCGGTTCAGGGATATGTCCGGTTCGGCGGCCTGGCTGAGGGCTTCCAGCGCATGAAGGCCGAAGCTGACGATGTCGGCGGCGAGGTGCAGTTCGTCCTCGGTTTGCGGGTGGTAGGCGGAAACCATTTGGCTGGCCGCTTGGTGCGCCGCGCTGAGGTCGCCACCGGCGCCGAACAGGAACAGCCGAGCGAGGTTTCCCAGGATCGTTTCAAGGATCGCGGCTTGGATGGCGGTAACGAGGGACATGGGGTGGGGCATGGGGCTTATGTTCGATCTTTGTTCGAATGGACAATAGGTGAACATTGGATAGATTTCAAGAATTATTTTTCCTGATTATTTTTTTGGGTGCGATGGCGGGGCGCTCAGGGTGGTTTCGGGGTGTCTCCCGCAGGTCGCACGATCGGCACGGCGCGGAGCCGTCGGAACCATCAGGACTTCAATCAGATGGTGCGCGAAGCGATATCCCGGTGAATGTGTGAAGTCGGTCGGATGGGGGCGGACGGAATGGGAAATTGCTCTTATCAACGGTGATTCTCACGCATCATGCGGGACGCTCTCATGTGTGAGAGTCATCCAGATCAAGCCAGGCGGTCCGACATCGCGGATTTGGCATTCCGGGGATGCAACGGGTGCTGCCTCTCGTGGTGTGTGGGATATTACCAGGGTGTAACGTCTTATGATAGCATCGTTGCATGGTTCAGCCTGGCAAGGCGATGTCCGTTGCGGCGCGGCGTTCCATGGGGCACCAAGCCGAAGAAGTTACGCCTATGATGGCGCTATTGATCGGTATCCTCTTGGCACTCCTCGGAAGTATCGCCCTGCAAATGGGATCTGCTATACCAGGGAATACATGCCGCGCCCTCCAATTTCATGGTATCAAAGAAAAAATGTCCCTATCGCCAGGAGAAACCGCGATCTTCTTCGGGCGTACGTTGGGCGCTGTCATCGACCCCAGTATCTGCTTCGGTTCCGGTGTTGGCTGGATCATCGGGTGGTCCAGGGAAATGATTGCTCCGTTCCCGCCGCCGAGGCGTTCCGGCTGATCGATAGGGGGGCTGTGCAATGGCCTTTGGGTAGATTGCCTCGGGAGCGGCTGTCGTCTCGCCGCTGAAAAAATGGGAATGACAGATGAACACAGAAATCGGATTGGACTGCCGCCTTAACTGGGACACGAAAAAAGGTCACAGTTGTTCTCCTTTACGAACAGTGCGTCTAATTGTTGTGTCTCAGTTTAGGGGTGCATTCCAGGACGCAATCGTCTGAAACGCATTTTTTTATCAGTGTTTATTTGTGTTCATCTGTGTTTCCAAATATTGCGCCTTCAACCGCAGCGCACGCGGACACTCAAAGCACTACATGATCCGCCCCACCTTCTCCTCGATCCGATCCCAAATCGACGTTTCGATATGCACGCCGTCAAACCGAGCAATCTCTTGCAGGCCGGTGGGGGAGGTGACGTTGATCTCGGTGAGATAGTTTCCGATTACGTCGATACCGACAAAAATCAGGCCCTGATCGCGCAATGTCGGTCCGATCGCCCGGCAAATCTCCTGATCTCGCGCGGTCAGCGGGGATCGTTCCGGCCGGCCGCCGACATGCATGTTGGACCGGGCTTCTCCCGCCGCCGGGACACGGTTGATGGCACCCAGCGGCTCACCATCGACCAGGATGATGCGCTTGTCGCCCTGACGGACGGATTTTTCGTAACGCTGGATCATCAGCGGCTCCCGTGATCGCGCGAAGTGCATTTCCAGCAGGGACGCGAGGTTCTCGTCGTCCGGCCTGATCCGGAACACGCCCGCGCCGCCATTGCCATACAGCGGCTTGACAATAATGTCTTTGTATTCAGTACGAAACGACCGGATCGCATCGACATCCCAGGTAATCAACGTCGGCGGCATCAAATCCGGAAAATGGGTGACCAGGATTTTCTCCGGCGCATTCCGCACCGCGGCCGGGTCGTTGACGATCAGCGTGCCGGGCTGGATGTGCTCCAGCATGTGTGTCGCGGTGATGTAGGCCATGTCGAACGGCGGGTCCTGGCGCATCAGCACAACGTCCATGCCGCCCAGATCCCTGGTCTCCATTGGGCCAAATTCGAAATGCGCCCCGGGCCGGCGGGCGACCGTCACGGTGTGCCCGCGCGCGAACAGCCGTTCCTCGCGCTTGCCGCCCGGCACCCGGGAAACGCCCTCTTTCAGCGCCATGTGCCGCACTTCGTAGTGCCACAGCGAATGGCCGCGTGATTGCGCCTCCAGCATCAACGCGAACGTCGAGTCGCCATCGATGTCGATACTGGCGATCGGGTCCATCTGGACCGCGACCCTGAGCTTGCGAGCCATGTACTTTCCCTGTCTGGTTGGCTTTATTTATTAGGGCTTGAAGCGGATCAGGGGAAGGCCGGGGCGCTGCCCTGGACTCGCTAAGGGGCGACGCCCCTTAGAACCGGTTATTGGGATTGGGGGCGCTGCCCGGGCGTTGCGCCGGCCGTCTTAGCCTTCCGCAACCCGGCCCTTGCCCTGACCGGCCAGGATCGCCATCTTGTTGCGCTATGCAGAACATCTCCTCCGCCGACCCGATCGGGTGGCACGGCACCACCATCCTGTGCGTCAGGCGGGATGGCAACGTCACCATGGCCGGCGACGGCCAGGTCAGCATGGGTCAGACCATCGTTAAGGGCAACGCCCGCAAAGTGCGCCGCATCGGTGCGGGCGGCGTCGTGATCGCCGGTTTCGCCGGTGCCACCGCCGATGCTTTCACCCTGCTCGAACGCCTGGAAAGCAAGCTGGAGCGCTATCCCAACCAGCTTGAACGCGCCTGCGTGGAACTGGCCAAGGACTGGCGCACCGACCGCTACCTCCGCCGGCTGGAGGCGCTGATGGCCGTTGCCGACAAGGATCGCAGCTTCACCCTGACCGGCAACGGCGACGTGCTGGAACCCGAAGACGGCGTCATCGGCATCGGGTCGGGCGGCAACTACGCCCTGGCCGCCGCCCGCGCCCTGATGTCCATTCCCGACCTCACGGCCGAGGACATCGCCCGGCGGTCGATGAAAATCGCATCGCAGATTTGCGTCTATACCAACGGCAACATTATCATCGAGTCCCTTTAAGATGAACGTTCCCACTTACTCGCCGCGAGAGATCGTCTCGGAACTCGACCGCTTCATTGTCGGCCAGGATGACGCCAAACGGGCGGTCGCCATCGCGTTGCGCAATCGCTGGCGCCGCCAACAGCTTCCCGAAGGCATCCGGGAAGAGGTGGTGCCCAAAAACATCCTGATGATCGGCCCGACCGGCTGCGGCAAGACGGAGATCGCCCGCCGGTTGGCCAAGTTGGCTCAGGCGCCGTTCCTGAAGGTCGAGGCGACCAAATTCACCGAGGTCGGGTATGTCGGCCGCGACGTGGAAAGCATCGTGCGCGATCTGGTCGATGCCAGCCTGAACATGCTGCGTGAATCCAGCCGCAAGGGGGTCCAGGCCGCCGCCGAACATGCCGCGGAGGAACGCCTGATCACCGCCCTGGTCGGTGACGAAGCCGCCGCCGACACGCGATCGAAATTCCGCCGCATGCTGCGCAACGGCGAATTCGAGGACAAGGAGATCGAGGTCGCGGTCGCGGATTCCGGCGGCATGCCGATTGGCCAGTTCGACATGCCCGGGATGCCCCCCGGCCAGGTCATCAACCTCAGTGAGATGATGAAGGGCATGATGGGCAACCGCCCGCAGCAGAAGCGCCGCATGACGGTGGAAGCCGCGCGCCGCATCCTGGAAGCCGAGGAAGCCGACCACCTGCTGGATAACGAGCAACTCACCAAGGACGCGGTGAGCCACGCCGAAAACAACGGCATCGTGTTCCTGGATGAGATCGACAAGATCTGCGCCCGCACCAGCGAAGGCGGCCTGCGCGGCGGGGATGTCAGCCGCGAAGGCGTCCAGCGCGACCTGCTGCCGCTGATCGAGGGCACTACGGTCAACACCAAATACGGCCTGGTGAAGACCGACCACATCCTGTTCATCGCCTCCGGCGCGTTCCATCAGGCCAAGCCATCCGACCTGCTGCCGGAACTGCAAGGCCGCCTGCCGATCCGCGTCGAGTTGCTGCCGCTGACCCGTGAGGATCTGCGGCGCATCCTGGTGGAGCCGGAACACTCGCTGCTGAAGCAATATGCGGCGCTGCTGGGCACCGAGAACGTGACGCTGGATTTCCGCGACGATGCGGTGGATGCGCTGGCGGA
>JAYUEJ010000703.1:0-3498 GCA_043739265.1 Rhodopila sp.
GCTCACCGGCGGCATCGCGCATGATTTCAACAACCTGCTGACCGCCATCATGGGCAGCATGGAACTGCTGCGGAGCCGCATCGAACAGGGCCGGATGAACGATATCGACCGCTATATCGCCTTGGCTGAGAGCGCTGGCAGGCGAGCAGCCGGGCTGACACACCGGCTGCTCGCCTTCTCGCGCCGGCAAACGCTCGATCCCCGGACGACCGACGTCAATGCCCTGGTCGCCGGCATGGACGAACTGATCCGGCGGACCGTTGGGCCGGAAATCACCGTCGAGGTGATCTCGGGCGACGCCCTGTGGAAGACGCTGATCGATCAGAATCAACTGGAGAACGCGCTGCTGAACCTGTCCATCAATGCCAGGGATGCCATGCCCGATGGGGGACTGCTGACCATCGAAACCAGCAACCGGCGGCTCGACGAGTACGCCGCGCGCCAGCATGGGCTGCCGCCGGGGCCATATGTTTGGCTTTCCGTCAGCGACACCGGCAGTGGCATGACGCCGGAGGTCATCCGGCGGGCCTTTGATCCGTTCTTCACCACGAAGCCGATCGGCCAGGGCACGGGCCTCGGCCTCTCGATGATCTACGGCTTCGCGCAACAGTCCGGCGGCCATGCTCAAATTGACTCGGAACCTGGCCGGGGCACGATGGTAAGCCTGTATCTGCCCGCGCACCACGACGATGCACCGCACGCCGCCGTGCCGGCCGCGTTGGCTGCACCCGGGCGAACCGAGCGGGGCGAGACGGTGCTGGTGGTTGACGATGAACCAAGCGTGCGGATGCTCGTGATTCAGGCCCTGGAGGATTTGGGCTACACCGCGATGGAGGCTGCGGACGGTACCGCGGCTTTGAACATGCTGCGATCCGGCGTGCGCATCGATCTTCTGATTACCGATGTGGGTTTGCCCGGCGGGCTGAACGGCCGCCAGATGGCCGATGCGGCGCGGGTCGTTCGGCCGGGGCTGAAAATCCTGTTCATCACCGGCTATGCCGAGAACGCCGCCATGCAAAATGGAATTTTGGACTCCGGTATGCAGGTGCTGACCAAGCCGTTCGCGTTGGAGACGCTGGCTCACCGGGTCAAGGACATGATCGCCGGATCGTAATGGTGGCGCCGCCGCCGATGGCAAAACGAACGCACGGGCGTTGATACCCGACCGCCCCGGGGTTACGTTGGCCGGGCCGCAAGGCCTCCCTCACCCCCGCTTCGCCAGCCCATCCGGAACCTGAGCGCTCAATACCCCCAACACATACCGCCCATACCGCTCCAACTTGGACGCCCCCACACCCTTGATCTGCGCCAGCTCATCCAGGTTCGCCGGCCGCACCGCCGCGATTTCCCGCAGCACCGAATCGTGGAAGATCACATACGGCGGGATCGACTGCCCCTTCGCCTCCGCCAGCCGCCACAGCCGCAGCGCCTCATACAATGTCGCCGCCTGCCCCGCATCGCCCGCTGGCACCGGCGACGCCGCGGCCACCCGCCCGCGCTCCGGCCGCTCCGCCCGAACCGGCCGAGGCGCATCCTGCCGCAGGATCACCGTCGTCTCCCCGCGCAGGATCGGCCGAGCCTCTTCCTGCACCAGGAACAGACCGCCGTGGCCTTCGGTATCGACATCCAGCGCCCGCAGCGCGATCAACTGCCGGATCAGCCCGCGCCAATAGGTCGCATCATGCGCCGCGCCGACCCCGAACGTGCGCAGCTTGTCATGCTTGTGCCGCAGGATGCCCTCGGTTGTCTCCCCGCGCAGCACCGACACGATATGTGCGGCGCCGAAGATCTGGTCGGTGCGGTACACCGCCGACAGCACCATCTGCGCCTCGGTCGAGGCATCCACGGTGATCGGCGGCGCCTCGCAGTTGTCGCAATGGCCGCATGCGCAGTCCAACGCCTCACCGAAGCAGGTCAGCAATGATCGGGTGCGGCAGGTCACCGCCTCGGTCAAGGCAACCATTTCTTCCAGCTTGGTCCGCATCACCCGCTTGCGGGCTTCCGGAGCGGACGACTGCGCCAGCCAGTGCCGAGCCTGGGCGACATCCTGGCCGCCATACAGCAGCAGCGTGTCGGCGGGATCGCCATCGCGGCCGGCGCGGCCGATCTGCTGGTAATACGCCTCCGGGCTGTCCGGCATATCCAGATGCACCACGAAGCGCACATCCGGACGGTCGATTCCCATGCCGAACGCGATCGTCGCCACCACCACCAGCGGCTCCCCCGAACGGAAGCGCATCAGCGACTCTCGCTTGTGCAGCGGATCGAGGCCAGCGTGGAACGGCAGTGCCGGATACCCCTTCTCAGACAGTTTCGCCGCCATCCGCTCGGTCTTGTTTCGGCTGCCACAATAGACGATGCCGCATTCACCCTTGTGGCGCTTGAGGAATTCGAAAAGCTGCGCGGTCTCGCCCAGCTTCGGCGCGGCGGACAGGCGAAGGTTCGGACGGTGGAAGCTGGAGACGAATACTTTCGCCCCCTCCATCCGCAGCGCCGTCAATATGTCCTGTTGCGTGCGCGGGTCGGCCGTGGCGGTCAGCGCGACCCGCGGCACGCCTGGAAAGATGTCCGGCAGGCGGGTCAGCTCTCTGAATTCCGGCCGGAACTCGTGACCCCATTGGGACACGCAGTGCGCCTCATCCACCGCGATCAGCGCCAGCCGGACCCGCGACAGGCGGTCCATGGTGCCGTTGCTCAACAGCCGTTCGGGGGAGACATACAGCAGGTCCAGCCGCTCTTCCATCAGGTCGCGGGTGATGGTCCGCGCCTCGGCCGGGTCGATTTCGGAATGCAGGGCGCCGGCGTTGACGCCGACCTGCCGCAGCGCCGCGACCTGGTCGTCCATCAGCGCGATTAGTGGCGAGACGATTACCGCCGTCCCCGAACGGCACAACGCCGGCACCTGGTAGCAGATGCTCTTGCCGCCGCCGGTCGGCATCAGCACCAGCGCGTCGCCGCCGGCCACGAGATGGCGCACCGCCGCATCCTGCTGGCCGCGAAAGCCGGGGAAGCCGAACACCTTACGCAGAACCTGCGCGGGATCGTTGAGGATGGGTTCGGCTAACATTCCGGCGCTGGAGGCTCCCGATCCGATGCACCGCGCGGCCGAATCGCCCGTGGTCGCGCCTGACCCGGTTACTATAGGCCAAGCCGCCGCCCTGTCGCCAACGCAGTCGTGACCCCCGGGGTTAGGCGTCGCTTTAAGCAAACAAAGGCGTGCATGGCAGGAATTCGCCCTCCACCACGGCCCGTGTCCGGCCGCTCGGGTGTTTTTTGCAGACGGATGAACGCCGATAAACGGGATAAACGCCGATGCGGTCGGATCGCGGTCCGGGGCATAAGGTGGCGATTGTCCGCAGCCGGCTGAGCAGGCTGTGTCAGGAACGCCAAAAAAACCTTGGCCACTGACCGTCCGAGAGGCCAATGGCCGGTTCATCCAACCCACACCCATTCGCCCGGCGACGGCGCCCGATATCCCCCTGATCGGCGTTCATCGGC
>JAYUEJ010000704.1:0-3493 GCA_043739265.1 Rhodopila sp.
TTTTGAGACATTCTCCACAACCCTGTGGTACACGCGCGCCACCGGCGCCTCGACCGGCGCCGCAATCGGCGCCGCTTTGGGCGACGCCGCCTTCAGCGCTGTGGCGTTTGGATCCACCACAATCAGCATAGACCGCTCGGTCGCATGCAAAGCCCGAGCGTCTGCGTTCGCCGCGCCGTCGATCGCCTCCCGCTTCTGGCGCACCGCCTGCACCCGCATCAGGCGTCCATGCACGGAAAGCGAGGTCCGCACCATCGATCCGTATTGCGCGTTCAGCCGCATCACCAGGTCGATGTCGCCGGCGTGCTGACGGAGCAGTTGCAACATCTCCTCGGCCTGCGCCCGGGCGGCGATGCATTTGGCGGCGACCCACTGGGCGGCGAGATCGATCTCATTCGCGTTGACCGGCAGCAGCGCCGCCACCTTGGCGATGGCGGCATGGTTTCTGGCGCGCAGCGCTGTGGGGTTGTCATCGAGCGGCGGCGGCAACAGCCGGGTGAGGGTGTAAACGAGCTGGCGACACACGAGCGCGGAAAAACCGATGACCGGATAGGGGGAGGATAAGGTTTAAATTCCTGGAACTGTAGATTAATATAGGAATTATGTCAATACCTGCTGTTCCGGGCCGGGTCATCGGGTGACCATGGTTGGCACCGGGTTTTCCGTGCGGTATCGCCAGCCCAAGGGACCGTCCAGACATAATACCAGCCGGCGTTGACATTGTCGTACCGCCATCGAAGTTCCGTGATGGCCCTACTCCTGGTGGCAGGCCACGCAGGATATCGCTGACCCGGACAGGATTTGCTTGCCGATCGGGGTTGCCGCATCGGGCGTCGTATTGAACGCCGCCGTGTTATCGGGTGCGTCCCGGATGCGGTCCTCCAGTACAGCGCGGTACGGCGATTGCTGATACGTGGCCGACAGTTTCGCATTCGCATAGATCGCCCGGGCGGTCCGCCAGTCGCCGGATTTAACCAACATGTCGCCCATGTTGAGGAAAAACCCTTCAAAATTGTGCGGTGCGATCACCGAATTCCAGCACACGCGCCTGGCGCCCTGGCGGGTTTCCAACGCCATATATTGGGCAAATCCGGCCGCGGTCCGGTCGATCGTCGCCCCAACGCAGACGTCCAGGGTCCGCCATTGCCACGCCAGCGCCTCCTGAAAATGGTCCGATGCGGCTTGCTGCCCGCTCATGACATAGCCGGCGGTGAACAGATTGAACTCGGGCCACGCGTCAATCGCGTCCCGCAGGATATAGTAGCCGCGCCGAGTCAGCTTTTCGTCGTGGTGGATCTTGCCCTCGGCCAGTGTCGCGGCACCCAGGAACCCGAGATACCGAGCGTCCCGGGAATCGAGCGATACGGCTTCCTGGAAATAGCGGCGGGCCAGTATCGCACCATCTGCAGGTGATGTTCGGCGACCTGATCGCCAGCCATGACCTTTACCCGCCGTTGCGCGAGGCCGCGAACGAGGCGTTCGAACTGCTGGTCTCCATCGTCCGCGACGGCCAGAGCGCCGGGGAGGTGCGGGCACAGCCGGAACGACTCGTTGCCCTGGCCGCGTAGGCGCAAGTACACGGTCTGGCGCTGCTGTTCGCGTCCGGCCAGATCCGCACCGAGGACGGTTCAGCGATCGACACCGGGGCCCTGGCGCTGCAGGTCATTACGCTGTTGCGGGACGGCTTGTCGGTCATGCCGGATGGCCCGCCTGCCAAACCCCCAGTTCAAGCCGTTGTGCAGCCGCCAGGTTAACCCGCTCTTGACGCCCCCGCCAGGTTCGTTAGCTGAGAACCTTAAGTAGCGGACGGAGACGTGACGATGCGACAACTGATCGCCGGAAACTGGAAGATGCACGGCCTCGCTGCCGACGCGGTCGCCCTGGCCCGGGATATCGCCGCGGGCGCACACGATATTGGCGCGGAATTGCTGGTTTGTCCCACCGCATTGCATGTGGCCGCGGTTGCCCTGGCGCTTAAAGGGTCCAACGTCGCGGTCGGCGGCCAGGATTGCCATCAGTCCAAACAGGGAGCCCACACCGGCGACATCGCCGCCCCGATGCTGCGTGACGCCGGCGCGTCCCGGGTGATCCTCGGACACTCCGAACGCCGCCAGAACCATGGCGAAACCAGTGAACTGGTACGGGAAAAAACCCTGGCCGCGGTCGAAGCCGGCCTGATCCCGATCGTCTGTGTCGGCGAAAGTGCCGACCAGCGTGCGGGCGGCGAGCAAACCGAGATTGTCGGCTGGCAGCTCGCGGGCAGCCTGCCGAAACCCTTCACCGGAATCGTCGCCTACGAACCGGTCTGGGCGATCGGACAGCAAGACCGCGACCGAGGAAGACGTTGCCGCCATGCACGCCTTCATCCGCGAGGAACTCGTCCGCCAGTTCGGAGACGCCGGCCAAATCATCCGAATCCTGTACGGCGGCTCCGTCAAAGCCGCCAATGCCGCGTCGCTGATGGCGGTTCCAAACGTCGGTGGCGCCCTGGTCGGCGGCGCCAGCCTGAACGCACAAGAATTTCTAGCGATTGCCCGCGCCGCCCGGGCCGGGTAGAAGGCGCGCAACGATACATCTCCTTGGTGTCGCCCGATCTGTTTGAAAGTTCCGCGCGTTGAGCACCGTCCTGCTGATCATCCACCTGTTCGTCACAATCAGCCTGATCGGCGTCGTGCTGATCCAGCGCAGCGAGGGCGGCGGACTTGGCATTGGCAGCTCCCAGGGCATGGGTTCGTTCATGTCCGGGCGCGGCACCGCCAACTTGCTGACCCGTATAACGGCCGTCCTGGCGGTTATCTTCATGGGGTTGTCGCTGACGCTGGCGCTGCTGAACCGGGGAACCTCGGCGCCCACGCGGTCGATCCTCGACGCCCCGGCCAGTACCACCGGCTCGCCGACGCCCGTTGCGCCGACCGGCCCGTCCGCGCCAACCAACTGACCCCCCCTTATTTTTGCGATTGTTGACTAAATGTGTGAATTGTCACCGGCGGGCTTCCCCAAGCCCGTGCTGGTTCGGTATAATGGGCGCCCATGACGCGATATGTGTTTATCACTGGCGGCGTGGTCTCCTCCCTGGGCAAAGGAATAGCCGCGGCGGCGCTTGGCGCCCTGCTGCAAGCCCGGGGTTTCAAGGTCAAACTGCGAAAGCTCGACCCCTATTTGAACGTCGATCCGGGCACCATGAGCCCGTATCAGCACGGCGAGGTTTTTGTCACGGATGACGGAGCGGAGACCGACCTCGACCTCGGCCATTACGAACGTTTCACCGGCGTGGCAGCCACCAAAGCCGATAACGCAACGACCGGCCGCATCTATTCCGAGGTGATCGCGCGCGAACGCCGCGGGGATTATCTGGGCGCCACGGTGCAGGTGATTCCGCATATCACCGACGCGATCAAGGAAACCATCGTCAGGCAGACCGACGACCTGGATTTCTGCCTAATCGAGATCGGCGGCACGGTGGGCGACATCGAAAGCCTGCCGTTCCTGGAGG
>JAYUEJ010000705.1:0-3489 GCA_043739265.1 Rhodopila sp.
TCCCAGTGGTTACACGGGCGGATCGACCTGGGCGCGTGTGATGTTCGAACGCACGGCGATGGTGGGATAGATGCGCGGCTGGTTCGCTGCTTGTTTGGCCCAGTAGTCCTCGCCCAGCACCGTGCGTTCGAACATCACACGCGCCCAGGTCGATCCGCCCGTGTAACCACTGGGAACACCCAGCGAACCGGCATACGCGGGATCAATCAGGTCCCACCACCCCGTCGGCTTATGCTTGATCAGCTCGGTGTTAAAGGTGATGCACCAGCCGGCGGTCAGCCGCGGCCACAGCCGGGGTGTGACGATGGAGGCTGGAATGTAATCCGCGGCGTTGGGCGGGCTGTAGTCACGGAAGATACCATTCATCGTCGCCAGCAGGCCGGGGTCGGAGTGATCGATCAGGTCGGCGGTCAGTTTGTTCGCCGCCACCTCGGATCGGATGCGCTCGATCAACTGGCCGCCGGGCGCATGCACGATCTCCACCTTCACGAACGGAAAGCGCCGGTTGAAGGCGGCGATGGTTTCCTGCTCAAGGTCCTCGATCTGCGCTGTGTAGTTGATGAAGCCACCTTCTTTCTTCGCCGCATCGATCAGCGCCTGCGGCGGCTCATAGCGCGTGGCGGCTCGGCCGGCGCCAGTGGCAAGCGCGCCGGTTGCCCCGAGCAGAAGGCGGCGGGACAAAATCCTTCCCATCGTCATGGCCGAACAAGACCCGATCGTCCGAAAACAACCGGGTCAGGTCCGGCGCTGACGATGAACATCAAACCCGGACCAGGATCGTCATGCCGGGATTCGCACCGGCATCGATCTGATCCCCCGGATGAAGTTCGAATATATCCGCTGCGCATCCCCAACAACCTCGATCTTCGGGAAACGCACCAAAATCTCCTCCCACAGGATCTTCAGTTGCAGTTCAGCCAACCGATTCCCCACACACCGGTGAATACCAAACCCAAACGACAAATGCTGCCGCGGGCGCGCCCGATCGATGATGAAACTGTCGGGGTTCTCGATCGCCTCCGGATCGCGATTGCCGGAGATATACCACATCACGACCTTGTCCCCGGCCTTGATCTGCTTCCCCCCAAGTTCGGTATCCTGCACAGCGGTGCGGCGCATATGAATAACCGGAGTCTGCCACCGGATAATCTCCGACACCGCGCCATCCACCAACCCCGGGTTCGCCCGCAACTTGTCATATTCCCCGGGGAACTGGTTCAATGCCAGCAACCCGCCGGTCATCGAGTTCCGGGTGGTATCGTTGCCGCCAACGATCAACAGCGCCAGATTGCCCATGAACTCCTTCAACGGCATGTCCCGCGTCGATGCGCCGTGCGCCAGCATCGACAGCAGATCGAATTTTGGCGGCTGGCCCTGCCGTTCGGTGAACAGTTTGCCGATCGTCTCGGCCATGCCCTTCAACACCTCAAACCGTTCGACCTCGGAATGGACCGGCGATTCTGGCGCGTTGACGTTGCAGATCGCCACGTCCGACCAGTAGGTCAGCTTGTCTCGCTGCTCGAACGGAAAGTCGAACAGCGTCGCCAGCATCATCGTCGTCAGCTTAATCGATACTTCATCGACCCAGTCGAACACCTCGCCGCGCGGCAGCGCATCCAGCACCATGCAGGTGCGCTCTCGGATGACCCCTTCCATGTGCGCCAGATTGGCCGGTGCCACGATCGGGCTGGCGACCTTGCGCTGATCGTCGTGCTTCGGCGGGTCCATGCGGATGAAACTGGGACGCGCCAGATCCTTCGGCTGGTCCTCGATCTGAATGCCGCCGATTTCGCTGGAGAACATCTCGTGATGCACTTCGCAATGCATGATGTCCTTGTATTTGGACACCGCCCAATAGGGACCGTAAGGACTGTCGGGAACCCAGTGGATCGGGTCCTCGCGCCGCAAACGCTCAAAATACGGGTGCCAGGCATCGTCCTGATACAGCTTGGGATCGGACACGTCGTATTTTGCCAGTGGCATCGTGTAGGCCGGGCTGGACGGATCGATATGGACCGGTGCGTTCATTGTAAGCCTCCCTTTTGTGAAGCAGGGCAGCACGGCTTGCATGGCACCGTCAACGGAAACGTGGGATTGGGCACTGGCAACCGAACCGTTGTTTAGGCACATTGGCGCGATGGATGCGATCGAACACCTGAAGGCGGCGGCCCTGGCCGCGAAGGCGGCGGGCCATGTGCTGGCGCTCAGCAGCGCGGCAACCCGCAATGGCGCACTGGCGTCGATGGCGGACGCCCTGCGCGATGGCATGCACGCGATCCTGACCGCGAACGCGGCCGACGTGGCGGCATATCGCGGCACCGCCGCGTTCCTCGACCGCCTGACCCTGACCGAGGCCCGGGTCGAAGCGATGGCCAGGGGACTGGAAGACGTCGCCGCCCTGCCGGACCCGCTGGATCGCACCCTGGCCGACTGGACGCGCCCGAACGGCCTGCGCATCCAGCGCATCGCGACGCCCATCGGGGTGATCGGGATGATTTATGAAAGCCGGCCCAATGTCGGCGCGGATGCCGCCGCACTCTGCCTGAAATCAGGCAACGCCGTCATTCTGCGCGGCGGCTCGGACAGCGAACACAGCGCCCTTGCCATCAATCAGGCGCTGCGGCGCGGGCTGGCCACGTCCGGATTGCCGGAAGCCTGCATCCAGGTCGCGCCCAATTCCGATCGTTCCTATGTCGCCGCGATGCTGGCCGGCGCCGGGCTGCTGGACCTGATCATTCCCCGCGGCGGCAAGTCGCTGGTGGAGCGGGTGCAGCGCGAGGCGCGCGTGCCGGTGCTGGCGCACGCACAGGGACTGAACCACACCTACATCCACGCCGCGGCGGACCCGGCGATGGCCCGCGCCATCCTCGCGAACGCCAAAATGCGCCGCCCCGGCGTCTGCGGCGCCACCGAGACGCTGCTGATCGACCGCGCCCTGGCCGGGTCGCTGCTGCCGCTGCTGATCGAGGATTTGACGGCGCTGGGATGTTCGTTTCGGGCCGATGCGGCGGCGCGGGCGGTGGTGCCGTCGTTGCCCGCCGCCTCCGCCTCCGATTTCGATACCGAATGGTTGGATGCCGTGCTGTCCGTCGCGGTGGTGGACGGCGTCGATGCGGCGCTGGCGCATATCGCCGCGCATGGCACCGAGCACACCGACGCCATCGTGACCGCGGACGCGGCTATTGCTGAAAAATTCCTGCGCGGCGTGGACAGCGCGGTGGCGTTGTGGAACGCGTCCACGCAGTTCTGCGACGGCGGTGAATTCGGCTTCGGCGCCGAGATCGGCATCGCCACGGGCCGCATGCACGCCCGCGGGCCGGTGGGCCTGGAGCAGTTGACGACCTGGCGCTATCTGGTCCTGGGATCGGGTCAGGTGCGTCCCTGACCAACACGTCGGCATCGATCGCGGCGGCAGCGCGTTGTTAACCAACCGTCGTGGCCATCCTTTTCCGGCCATCCGCCTTCCGCCGTTGGTGCGCGGGCGGTCAG
>JAYUEJ010000706.1:0-10461 GCA_043739265.1 Rhodopila sp.
GACTACCAGCGACATTGTCGCACCTACAAGGCGTCCCGTCGGCATTGTTCTGGGTCGGACGCGCTCAGCGATCAGGACGGTTACGCCGGGCGAATTTCAGACGATTGAACACAGACTCCTACAGGGTGCGACAAAAATTCGCCGACCGAGTTATGACGGGGTATGGCGTGAACGTCCCAACGGTACGGGGTTTGGCATACGAAACAACTCAGAGAGCGGTCCCACGATCGACGTGCCAGACTCCAATCTTCCGAAAGATTTTAATGTACATCAGAGATGACATCTCCTCCAATCCACAAGTCTTTCGGCACGCCCCTGGACGAGTGGGTGGCGTCCTTCCCCTATGAACTCGAAACCGACTTGGCCGGTCTTTGAGAAATAATTCCCGATTTGCGCGATGGATTTGGACTGGAGGGGGCCGCGCTGGAGACTGTATCGCGAGAAATTCTAACCGCGTTACTTGATCGCGGCGCGCATCCAGTCACCGGTTCCTTGAAAAAAGGCGGCGGTTGGGAGCGGACTTCGCGCTACGGCGAGACGCCAAGTAAAATTGTGAATGCGGTCATCGCGGAATGGCAAGCTTCGGGAAAAGACCCGGATTTCGGGGACGTATGGTTCGGCTTGCCAGACGCGTATTGAATATCCCTACCAAATCCGCGAGGCAATTCGGCCGTGGTCAAGGCGAAGTCTTTTCCAGATTGATCCCGCCAAATTCAAGGTTCATCAGATTAATGATGCTATCTCTGGCAGGCCGATCTGCGCACGTAATGCATCCAAGCCATCAGCCACGATTTTTGCTAACAATTCCTCACGGTGATCGCCACTAATTGCGGCTAACGGTTCGCTCGGAGTGCAGGCCGCCTGGCCTCACCGTACCCGTAGTCGTGCGGGCCAGAAACGCCGCGTCGCACATAGGCTCCATCGTGATAGCCGCGTCCGGTTGAGGCGGCGAGGTCACGCGGTCGCGGATGAAAGGTCCCTCGCGCCGAGCTAACTGGTTATTTTGCGCAAGTCTCCGCTATGATCGTGATATGATCTGTCGAGACCCAATGTGATGCCAACCATCCTGCGTTTCGGTGGATACCGTTTGTTCTTTTACAGCCTCGAAAACCATGAACCTGCGCATGTCCATATCGAACAAACCGGCAAAACAGCGAAGTACTGGCTTGATCCAGTAACCCTGGCGATGAACGATGGCTTCCGCTCTCACGAATTGACGAAATTGCGCGCACTGGTGGTCGAACACCGCGATACCTTGCAGGAGGCATGGAATGCCCGTTTTGGCGACCCGGTTTGATCCCACCGCGGTTGATGTGCGGATCAATGACACCGCTCTGTATGTCGTGATGGCCGATGGCCGGGAGGTCTCGGTGCCGCTGGAGTGGTTCCCGCGCCTGCGTGACGCCAGCCCGGAACAACGCCAGCACTGGCGCTTCATTGGACGCGGCCAGGGCATTCATTGGCCGGATGTCGATGAGGACATCTCCGTCGAAGGGCTTCTGCGTTTGACGTGATCGATAATTATCGATCACGTCGGCGCGCTCTCTAACTGGTCCCGCGTCGCCCCCCTACCTAATCAACCCCGCCAGCGGACTGGACGGATCAGCCCCCATCCGACGCGGCATCCGTCCGGCGCGGAACGCCAGCCGCCCAGCCTCGACCGCTGCCTTCATCGCCCGCGCCATCAGCACCGGGTCCTTGGCATGCGCGATCGCCGAGTTCAGCAGAACCGCGTCGCAGCCCAACTCCATCGCGATCGCGGCGTCGGACGCCGTGCCCACCCCGGCATCGACCAGGAACGGCACCGTGACGTTTTCCATGATCATGCTGAGCATCGCCGGATTCTGCAGCCCCAGCCCCGACCCGATCGGCGCGCCCAGTGGCATGATCGCCACGCATCCCATGTCTTCCAGCCGCTTCGCCGCCAACGGGTCGTCGGCGCAATAGACCATCACCTCGAAGCCGTCCTTGATCAGCACCGCCGCAGCCTCGAACGTGCCCTGCATATCGGGATACAGCAAAGGCGGCGGCCCGAGTACCTCCAGCTTCACCAGGTTCCAGCCGCCGGCTTCGCGCGCCAGCCGCAGGGTGCGAACGGCTTCGTTGGCGGTGAAACAGCCGGCGGTGTTCGGCAGATAGGTGTATTTCTTCGGATCGACGTAATCTTGCAGCATCGGCGCCCCGGCGTCCGACAGGTTCACCCGCCGCACCGCCACGGTAACGATTTCCGCCCCGCTGGCCTCGATCGCGCGGCCGGTTTCCTCAAGGTCCTTGTAGCGTCCGGTGCCGACGATCAGCCGGGACCGAAAAATGCGTCCCGCCACCGTCCAGGTGTCGTCCGTCACCGGTCCTTCTGGCGCGATTCCTTCTGGCGCGATTGATCCGTCCATAGCTGTCAGCCTCCTCCGATAAAATGCACGATCTCCAGCGAATCGCCGCTCGCCAGCCAGGTTTCGGCGTAGCGGGAGCGCGGGACGATCTCTTCGTTCCGCTCGACCGCGACCTTTTTGGTATCAAGCCCGAGCGCGACAAGAAGGCCGGAGACGGACAGTGGTCCGTCGGCTGGTCCGTCGAACACCCGGCTTTCGCCGTTCAGGGTCAATGTCAGGGAACTATGCATACAACTCATTATGGTGCGTAGCCGAAGCCGGAGCAATGTCACGGCAGGGCCGCGCCCAACCCACTCAACAACCGGGATCGAAGGGCCGGCGGCCTTCGCGGGTTCGGGCAGAGCCCGGCCTTTCTCCCCCGCCATTGGACCAGCCGCGCCGCCTATGCTACGCGCGCTTCCTGTTAGCCGCGCTTCTGGAGGATATTCGTTGACCCGTATTCCGATCGATCCCGACACCATCCGCGCCTTGGCGGCCGTTCTGGTCGAAACCGGCCTGACCGAGATCGAGATCGCCGACAAGGACAGCCGCATCCGCGTGGTGCGTGGCGGCATCGTGGCGACCGCCGTGGTGCCGATCGCGGCGGCGGCCTCGGTCGCTGTCGTGGCGGCGCCGGTGGTTCAGGACCTGACGTCGCATCCCGGTGCGGTCGCCAGCCCAATGGTCGGTGTCGCCTACCTGTCGCCGGAGCCAGGGTTGCCGGCCTTCGTAACGGTCGGGCAGCAGGTGACCGCCGGCCAGACGCTGCTGCTGATCGAGGCGATGAAGACGTTCAACCAGATCAAGGCGCCGAAGGCCGGCACCGTCGCCAGGGTCCTGGTGCAGACGGGCGCACCGGTAGAATACGGCGAAGTCCTGATCGTTCTGGAATAAGCGGTTGTTTCAAAAAATCCTGATCGCCAATCGCGGCGAGATCGCTCTTCGTATCCAGCGCGCCTGCCGGGAACTGGGCATTGCCACCGTTGCGGTCCACTCGACCGCCGACGCCGAGGCGATGCATGTGCGGCTGGCGGACGAAAGCGTCTGCATCGGTCCGCCGCCGGCCAAGGACAGTTACCTCAATATCCCGGCGATCCTGTCGGCTGCCGCGATCACCGGGGCGGACGCGATCCATCCAGGATATGGATTCCTGTCGGAGAATGCCCGGTTCGCGGACATGGTGGATGCGCACGGGCTGACGTTCATTGGCCCATCCGCCGACCATATCGGCATGATGGGCGACAAGATCGCGGCCAAAACCGCCATGAAAGCCGTCGGCATCCCGCTCGTCCCCGGCTCGGACGGTGAACTGCCGGACATCGAAACCGCGCGCGCGGTCGCCGGGCAAATCGGCTACCCGGTGTTGATCAAGGCGGCGGCGGGTGGCGGCGGGCGCGGCATGAAGGTCGCCCGCGATGCGTCGGAGATCGATGATGCGTACCGCCTGGCGCGCACCGAATCACGGGCGGCGTTTGGCAATGACGCGGTCTATATGGAGAAATACCTCGATCGGCCACGGCATATCGAGCTGCAGATCATGGCGGACAACCACGGCAATGTGGTGCATTTCGGCGAACGCGATTGCAGCCTGCAACGGCGGCATCAGAAGCTGCTGGAAGAGGCCGGTTCGCCGGCGATCACGCCCGCTCAACGCGAAGCCTTGGGTGAGACGGCGACCGCGGCACTCCGAAAACTGGGCTACCGCAACGCCGGCACGCTGGAGTTCCTGTATCAGGACGGGCAGTTCTCGTTCATCGAAATGAACACCCGCTTGCAGGTGGAACATCCGGTGACGGAAATGCTGTGCGATGTTGATCTGGTGCGGGAACAGATCCGCATCGCGGCGGGCGCGCATCTGGGCTACGAGCAGCGCGACATCGCCTTCAACGGCCATGCGATCGAGTGCCGTATCACCGCCGAGGACCCGGTGACGTTTATGCCGACTCCCGGGCGGGTGACGGCGTTCCATGCGCCTGGCGGTTTGGGCGTGCGGGTGGATTCGGCGCTGTATGCCGGGTATTTCGTGCCGCCGTACTATGACAGCCTGGTGGCCAAACTGATCGTGCATGCGCCGACCCGGGAACGGGCGATCGACCGCATGCGCCGCGCGCTGGACGAGTTCGCCGTGGTCGGGATCAAGACCACGATCCCGTTGCATCAGCGGATCGTCGATGACCCGGAATTCCAGGCCGGCGACTATACTATCCATTGGCTGGAAAAATTCGTCGCGGGCGGCTGAAACAGGAGGAATGCCATGAGCCACGATCGTGAACACGGGCATGACCACGGGCCGGTTGACTGGAAGCTGAACGGCGTGAGGGTGATCAAGGGCGACCAGCTCGACACCAACACCGCCCAGACTCCCGGCATGAACCGGGCCGCGGCGATCAACCTTGCCCGTGTGGGTGCGCAGAAAATCTGGGCCGGCACGGTGCATATCCACGCCAACGCGAAGACCGGTGCGCATCACCATGGCGCGTTGGAGAGTGTTATCTACGTCGTGCGCGGCAAGGCCAGGATGCGCTGGGGCGACACACTGGAGTTCGTCGCCGAAGCCGAGGCGGGGGATTTTATCTTCGTCCCGCCCTATGTGCCGCATCAGGAGATCAACGCCTCCACCGACGAGACGCTGGAATGCGTGCTGGTGCGAAGCGGCAACGATGCCGTGGTGGTGAACCTGGATATCGAGCCGGTGGAGAAGCCGGAGGCGGTTTACTGGGTCGATCCGATCCATAAGCATCCGGGTTAGGTCAACCTGCCGCGACACCGGCTACGAGGCGGCCTCCATCTCTTCCTCGGCCGTCAGCCAGACGTGCTCGGCGGCGGCGGCTTCCTTGGCGATGGCGGACAGCCGAGCATTGGCGGCGGTCACCTCGGCAATGCGACCGGGCGCGTATAAGGCCGGGTCGGCCAGCCTGGCCTCGATCCGGGCTCGTTCGGCGGTCAGGGTGGCGATGCGCTTTTCCGCGTCCTGTGCCTTCTTCCGGATCGGTGCCAGCGCGGCGCGGGCTTCGGCGCGTTCGCGGCGGTCGTCCTTGCGGGTGACGGCTCCGGCTTTCGCGACGGGTCGGGCGCGTTCGACCAGCAAGGCACGATAGTCGTCCAGGTCGCCGTCGAACGGCTTCACGGTCCCGTCGCCGACCAGCCACAACCGGTCGGCAACGAGATCGACCAGATTCGGATCGTGGGTGATCAGCAGCACCGCGCCGCGGAAATCCGCCAGCGCTTTCACCAGGGCATCGCGGGCGTCGATGTCCAGATGGTTGGTCGGTTCGTCCAGAATCAGAAGCTGTGGCGCGTCGCGTGTGGCCAGCGCGAGCAAAAGCCGAGCTTTTTCGCCGCCGGAAAGGTTGGCGATGGGGGTTTCGGCGCGGTCCGCGTCGAGGCCGAAGCGGGCGAGTTGCGCGCGCAGCTTCGGCGGTGTGGCGTTCGGCAGCGCTCGGGCCATGTGGTCGATCGGATTTTCATCCACAACAAGTTCATCGGTCTGATGCTGCGCGAAGTAGCCGACCTTCAAACGCGGTCCGCGCCGGACCTCGCCCGACAGCGCCGGCAGGCGGCCGGCCAGCAGTTTTGCCAAGGTCGATTTGCCGTTGCCGTTGGCACCCAGCAGCGCGATCCGGTCGTCCATATCGACGGTCAGGGAGACGTTGGAGAGAATTTTGGTCGTGCCGTAGCCGATATCGACTCGCTCCAATGCCAGGATCGGGGGCGCGAGGCGGGGTGGTTCGGGGAAATTGAAGCGGGTCGGCGCGTCCTCGATCACCGATTCGATCTGCGGCAGGCGTTCCAGCGCCTTGATCCGCGCCTGCGCCTGCCGGGCCTTGGAGGCCTTGTAGCGGAACCGGTCGATGAACGATTGGATGTGCGCCCGCTCTACCGCCACCCGCTCCGCCGCCCGGGTCTGCTGCATGGCGCGTTCGGTGCGGATACGGACAAATTCGTCGAAGCCGCCCGGGGTGAGCGAGATCTTGCCCTTGTCCAGATGCGCGATCGCTTCCACGGCGCGGTCCAGCAGGTTGCGATCGTGGGAGACAACAAGGGCAGCGCCGGGAAAGCGGGCGAGCCAGGTTTCCAGCCACATCGTGGCTTCGAGGTCGAGATGGTTGGTCGGCTCGTCCAGCAGCAGCAGGTCGGGGTTGGCGAACAGTGCGGTTGCCAGGGCGACGCGCATGCGCCAGCCGCCGGAGAATTCGGCGACGGGCCGGGCCTGGGCGGGTTCGTCGAAACCGAGGCCGGCGAGGATGGTGGCGGCGCGGGCGGGGGCAGAGTCGGCGCCGATGGTCAGCAACCGGTCGTGGACCTCGGCGACGCGATGGGGGTCGGCGGTTTCGGTTTCCGCCAGCAGGGCCAGGCGTTCGGGGTCGCCTTGCAGGACGGTGTCCAGCAGCGACATCGGGCCTTCGGGCGCCTCCTGGCGGACGGTGGCCATGCGGGCGCGGGAGGACAGGCGGATGTCGCCGCCGTCGATGGGGATTTCGCCGGCAATGGCACGCAGCAGGGTGGATTTTCCGGCGCCGTTGCGGCCGACCAGGCCGATGCGACGACCGGGGTCGATCGTCAGGTCGGCCTGATTTAGCAGGGTGCGACCGCCCATGCGGATGACGGCGCCGGAGATGACCAGAAGGGACATGGGCGGGGTGTAGCGCCGGGGTGGGTGGTGTGGGAAGCGGGATTAGCCGGTTTCTGTTGGGGCTGAATTCGGTTACATTCTCATGGAACTAAAACCCCAGCGGATTTAGTGAAATCGGTGGTTCAATTCATCATCGGCCGGGTCTTTAGGTGATTGCGGGGCCGCGCGCGCAGATTCCAGCATCTCGAAGCCTACACTGCGAGCCTCTAATCGATAATAATTGCAGGATAGGGGGCATACATCAGAAACGGCCCCTCGGTGATTAGACCATTTGCCGATTCACGTTCCTGCTTTAACGAGCGCATAATTTTAAATCCCAGGCCCTCATAGAAGGTCACCAGCTTTGCATTGTTCGCATGGAGACTCATTCCCCACGTAGGAAAGAGCGTGCGAGCGCGGCGGGCGGCATCGACCACCAGGGCAGCGCCGACGCCAGGGCTGGCACGATCATCCCGGGCGATGTAAGCGAGATGAAAGACTGACACCGGCCCATCCTTGGGTATCTTCTTCCCATCGGCGTTCTGAAATACAGCGCGCTGCAGGCAGGAGCCGACGAGATGATAATAGCCCAGGATTTGCGTCGTGCTGCCGGGTGCAAGGTAGGCGTAGGCAAGCCCGCACCTCTTTCGTACATGGTCCCAAACGCTTACCTGAAGGTATTTAACCGCGTCCGGATCGCGGGTACAGACAAAATTCTGAAGATCGTGATCGGCCGTCAATTCTACGGTTAAGAACCCTGACGAAGGCGAAAAAACAACTCGTTCGCCCGTGTTGCCGCCTGCGTCGGGCTGGGAGGATTGGACCGCCATTCAAGAACCTGCTGGAAGTCGGCGGCACAAATCTCCAGCACGTCCGGGACCACGGCGCGGTCTTGTCCGCCATCGACGTTGTCGTCCCGTGCCACAGCCATGGTGTCACCCTTTGTTAAACGTATGCGCTTGCGTTCCATCACACTCAATCTGGTTTGCGACACTGCGGGATTCATCCCCAATGCACTAGTATGCCAGAAATTTGCTAACAAAAAGTTAGCAACGTCCTACGACGTTTAACAGGTTTAAGTGAATTGGAAGCGCTTTTGCCGCCTCCGTTGCCAACGTAGGAGTTATCTGATCGCTTCGTCAACCGCGGCGAACACCGCTGCGAACATCGCTGCGAACACCAATAAAATGAATTGCATGCGGTTTACGAAGTTCTTTGGCATCACGATCAAGGCCCTGTGATCACCAGCGAGTGACAATTGGTAGGCAGGTAGCTATCAGGGCGCGAAAACGGGAACAGCCGGGAAAAACTCTGAATCAATCGCGGGGGAGTGCCAGATTCCGACGACCGTGAGAGGGGGATCTAAACTATCGTTTGGATGGTAGCGACGGACGGATTTGAACCGCCGACCACGAGATTATGATTCTCCTGCTCTACCGCTGAGCTACGTCGCCATCCAACGAGAGGCGGCGGAATACCCCCCCGTCCGCCGCACGTCAACCACTTCGCACCAAAGTCTGCACGCCCAGCAGGCGCACCAGCGTCCCGTCATCCGCCTGCCCGGTGATCGACTCCGGCCGCCAGTGCCGCTGAAACGCCCGCAGCACACCGGACAGCGCTGGATCGAGTGCCCCTTCCGGCGCCACGCGATAGCCGATCTCCTGTAGCGCCGCCCGCACCGGCCGCAGCGTGACCGCGTCGCGAATCGCGCCCGTCGTCCCAAGGTCGGGCGAGTCCTCGGGCCACAGGCCGACACCGTTTTCGGCCAATCCGCGCCAGTCGAACCGCTCCCCCGGGTCCTCCTTCCGGTCGGGCGCGACATCGCTGTGGGCCACCACATTGCGCGCGGGAATGTCGTGCCGCGCCAGGATCAGCAAGCACAGGTCGCACACGGCGGCGAGTTGCAGGACCGGAAAATCGCGATAGCCAAATTCATGTCCCGGGTTGACGATCTCAATCCCGATCGAGCGCGCGTTCAGCGCCGCCTGCCCCCGCCAGTGCGACACGCCCGCGTGCCAGGCGCGCCGGTCCTCCGGCACCAGTCGAAAAACCGTCCCGTCCTCATCGACGACATAGTGCGACGACACCTGAGCCCCGGGGTCGCGCAGCCGGTCGATGGCCGCCTGCGCGGTCTGCATACCGGTGTAATGCAGGATCAGCATATCCACCGGACAGCCCCGCTCATCCTGATTCGGGCTTGGTAAATCCACGATCGGCAGGCCGGGGCGATCAGAACCCGCCGGCTGCACCGCTCGCAACCAGGACGGGGTCTGACGGGTCTTCACAGCCCGCGTTCCCGCTTGATACGGTCCCAGGCCGCATTGATCCGCGCGACCTTGTCGCTGGCGCGCGCGATAAAATCGGCTGGCACCCCGCGAGAGGCGAGGCTATCGGGATGGTTCTCACGCATTAGCCGCTTCCATGTGGCGCGCAGTTCCTCCCCGCTGGTCGCGCGGGAGACCCCCAGCGTCAGATACGGGTCGTCGGGGTTGTCCGGTGTCGGGGTACGGGGCTGTTCACCCAGCGCGCGGTCCCAGGACACCTGGTCCAGCGCCAGCTTGCGATGCACGCGGCGCAAGAACGCCTGCTCGCGTGCATTCAGCGCACCATCGGCACGGGCGATGTTGAACAACGACGTCAGCACCTGTTCCAACACGCCGCGATTGTCGTCGAAGGCCTCCGCCAGTTGCGCCGCATAGGGCTCGAACGTATCGCCGCTGTCGCGGGCCTGGTCGAACAGCCGCCCGATGCCGCGGGCCGAGGCTGGGGGAATGCGGAAATTGCGCTTGAACGCGTCGATTTCCAGACGCGATATTGGTCCGTCACATTTGCATAGTTTGGCGGCGAGGACGGTGACGGCGATGGCGAAGACTTCCTCGCGCCGTCCCAACATCCCGGCGATGCGGGCCGGATTGGAGGCCGGTCCCTGCACGAACGGGCGGCGGATGCCGTCAACCGAACCGGAGTCGGCGGCATGGCCCAGCGCGGCGCCAATCACCGCACCGTAAGGGCCACCGACAAAGAAGCCCGCGGTGCCGCCAATGATTTTACCCCAATATCCCATCCGGCAACGGTATCACGCCGGAACCGGTGGGAGCAAAGCACGAACGCTTCGATTCACCTTTTTACCAAGGCCGGGCTTTTTACCAAGGTCGGGCTTTTAGCAAGGCCGGGTCACCCTTTTAGCAGGGTCGGGTCCTTCAGGCTGGTGTCCTGGCCTTTGACCGGATCGGCAATGGCGGCTTCCAGGCTGAGCGCGCCTTTCCATTCGTGCGCCGGCCGGGCTTGCTCGCCTGGCCCGACCTGATCGATGCCCCAGTAGATTTCAAGCCGATGGCCGTCCGGATCGCGGAATTCGACCGCGATCTGCACGCCGGCTCGGCGGCGGCCGTCGAAATCGATCTCGACGTTGTGCTGACGCAGATGGGCGCGGGCGCGGACGACGTCGTCCAGAGTGGGTACCTCGAACGCCATGTGATG
>JAYUEJ010000707.1:0-10459 GCA_043739265.1 Rhodopila sp.
GGCGCGGCATCGGCCGCGTAGTTGCCCTGGCCCGTCAGCAGGCGAAGGTCTTCGCGTCGCCTGACCGATTTTGCCTGAATGGTCGCCATGATGGTGTGCTCCCGCGCGAATTCAGAGCGAGCATAACCGCTTTGGCGAGAAGTGCCATTGCGGGCCGCCACTCGATCGACCGAGCATTGGTCGGTTCGGGGCCTCGTGGCCGGCGGCATCTTGGGTTTAAACGGACGAATCCACCGCGGATGAACGCCGATAAACGCTGATGAGCGCGGATAACGGCGGGCTGGCGCGCTTACCTGGCGTAAGCATACCGGTCGAGAGAGGCCAATATGCGGTTATCCGCGTGCGACCGGCCGGGGGTGGATGGCCGGGACAAGCCCGAGTAGTATCGATAGGGCAATGGAATCCGGTCAAAATGAGAACTGAACCCCACTTTGGATGGTCTGGCCCAACAGGTGTTTCCCCGCCGCCCATTTGCTGATAGCTGACGCCGGAAATGACCGACGATCTTCCCCCCAACCCGGCGCTGTTGCCCGCCGGCCTGCGCGATCTGTTACCGCCCGAGGCGGAAACGGAAGCCTCCGCCATTGAAGCGCTGATGACCGTGTTCGCCGCACACGGCTATCAGCGCGTGAAACCGCCGTTGCTGGAGTTCGAGGACAGCCTCCTCTCCGGCTCCGGCATTGCCGTGGCGGACCAGACATTCCGGCTGATGGACCCGGACAGCCAGCGCATGATGGGTTTGCGGGCGGACACCACGCCGCAGGTGGCTCGGATCGCCACTACGCGATTGGCGGGCATGCCCAGGCCGCTGCGCCTGTCGTACGCGGGGCAGTGCCTGCGGGTCAGGGGCAGCCAACTCGCACCCGACCGGCAGGTGGCGCAAGCCGGTGTGGAACTGATCGGTCATGACAGTCCGGAAGCCGACGCCGAAACCGTGTTGGTGGCGGCGCGGGCGTTGGCGGCGGTGGGCCTGACACGCGTCAGCTTCGACCTGACTTTGCCGATGCTGGTCCCGTCCTTGCTGGACGAGGCCGGGATCACCGGGCCGAACCGGGTCGCCCTGGCGCGCGCGCTGGACCGCAAGGATGCCGCCGCCGTATCCCGCCATGGCGGACCATTGGCCCCTGTCCTGACCGAATTGCTGCTGGCCGCCGGACCAGCCGACCGCGCCCTTGCGGCGCTGGCCAAAGCAAATCTGCCTGCGCTCGCCGGCGTGCTCGCCGAACGAGTCGCGGCGACGGTCGCGGCGATCAGGGCCGCCGCACCGGCATTGCGGCTGACCGTCGATCCGGTGGAATTCCGCGGTTTCCGCTATGAAACCGGCGTGTCGGTGACGGTGTACGCGCCGGGCCGGCATGAGGAACTGGGGCGTGGCGGACGCTATATCTGTGGTGATCCGCTGTCCGGAACCAGCGAACCGGCCACCGGCCTGACCCTGTATCCGGACGCCATCCTGCGGGTCGCGCCGGCCCGTCAGGCGCGTCCACGCATTTTCGTGCCGTCCGGCGCCGATCATGCCATCCTGGCGGCACTCCGCGCTGACGGATTTGCCACTGTTGCCGCTTTGGCGATGGTGTCCGACGATACGGCGGAGGCAATTCGCCTCGGCTGCTCCCACATCCTGCGCGCTGGAAACGCCGCGCTTCTCCACAATAAGGGCTGAAAACAATGGCCAATGTCGCCGTGATCGGCGCCCAATGGGGCGACGAGGGCAAGGGAAAGGTCGTGGACTGGCTGGCCAGCCGAGCGGACGTGGTCGTGCGATTCCAGGGTGGCCATAACGCCGGGCATACGCTGGTCGTCGGCGACCAGACCTACAAACTGTCGCTGCTGCCGTCCGGTCTGGTGCGCGGCAAGCTGGGCGTGATCGGCAATGGAGTCGTAGTCGATCCTGAAGCGCTGCTGTCGGAAATCGCCCGTGTTCGCGCCCAGGGCCTCACGGTCACGCCGGAGACCCTGCGGATCGCCGATAACGCCGTGCTGATCCTGCCGCTGCACCCCGCGCTGGACAAGGCGCGCGAGGAAGCCCGCGGCGACCGCAAGATCGGCACCACCGGCCGCGGCATCGGCCCGGCTTATGAGGACAAGGTCGCCCGTCGCGCCATCCGGGTCGCCGATCTGGCGGAACCGGAAACGCTGTCGGCCAAACTCGACGAACTGCTGCTGCACTACAACACCCTGCTCCAGGGACTCGGCGTGGCGCCGTTCAGCAAGGACGTCTTGCTGGATGGGCTGCTGAAGCTGGCCCCCCAAATACTCCCTTACGCAGAACCGGTGTGGGAGCGGTTGGACGCCCTACGGCGCGCCGGCAAGCGTATCCTGTTCGAGGGCGCGCAGGCGGTCATGCTGGACGTCGATCATGGCACATACCCGTTCGTGACATCGTCCAACACCGTGGCCGCGACGGCGGCCTCCGGCAGCGGTGTCGGGCCAGGCGCGGTGGGCTTCGTCCTTGGAATCGCCAAGGCCTACACCACCCGCGTCGGGTCCGGACCATTTCCCACCGAACTGCACGACGACATCGGCCGTTTGCTGGGGGAGCGCGGGCATGAGTTCGGCACCGTCACGGGACGCCCCAGACGGTGCGGTTGGTTCGATGCGGCGATGGTGCGCCAGGCCGTCAAGATCGGCGGCGTGCAGGGACTGGCGCTGACCAAGCTGGACGTGCTGGACGGCTTGAAGGAGTTGAAAATCTGCACCGGCTACCGCATCGGCGGTTCGGCGTTCCGTCATCTGCCGGCGGCACAGGGCGCCCAGGCGGCCGCGGTGCCGGAATACGAGGTCATGGAAGGCTGGTCCGGATCATCGCGCGGCGCCCGGTCCTGGGCCGATCTGCCGGCTCAGGCTGTCAAATACGTCCGGCGGATCGAGGAACTGGTGGAAGCCCCGGTCACCCTGGTGTCCACCAGCCCGGAGCGTGACGACACCATCATGGTAAAGGACCCGTTCGAAGGCTGACGCCGGCAAGGGTCCGGCGGAAACGCCATGCCGGCGAGGGGCCGGTGTTAACCTTTGGTCAACCTTTCCTCCGCTAAGCTGCGGCCGTCCGACCAAAACGGTTCGCATGCATGTCCGATAACCCGCCTCTTGCCCTGTCAAACGCCTTGATCGATGGCCGCTTCGCGGTCGATACGTCCCGGGTCCTGGTGGAAGCGGGCGGCGGCATACCGGCCTACCTCGCGCGCGACCGCCTGGCCGGAGACGGCAAGCGCGTCGCCCTGGCGGTTTCCCGCGATTCCCCGCCACGCGCCCGGCATCTGAAACTCCTGGTGGATCCCATCGACAACCTGATGGTGCCACTCGGCCATGGCATCGCGCCGTACGCCGACGGGAAGGGCGAAGGTTTTTTCATCATCTGCCCGACGCCGCCCGGTCCGCCGGTGTCGGCGGGTTTGAATCAATGGCCGGAAAAGGCGCTCCTCGATCTCGTGCTGACGCCGATCGCCCGGGTGTTGGGGATCCTGCATCGCCGCAACCTGACCCACCGGGCGATTCGGCCGGACAATGTGTTTCAGGCGGCACGCGGCCGGCCGGTGACGTTGGGGGCGGCCTGGGCGGCGCCGCCCGCGATGCACCAGCCAGCGGTCTTCGAGTCGCCCTACAGCGCGATGTGCCACCCCGTTTGCCGTGGCGACGGCACCATCGCCGACGACGTTTATGCCCTGGGCGTGCTGCTGCTTACCCTGGCGGGCGGCAGAATTCCCATGCCGAATATGGATGATTCAACCCTTATTCGCTGGAAGCTCGATCAGGGCAGCTTCGCGGCGTTGACGCGCGACATCACCCTCCCGTCGTCCCTCTCCGATTTGCTGCGCGGCATGCTGGCCGAGGATCCGGACCACCGTCCGCTGCCCGAAATGCTGCTCGACCCCAGTCATGCGCGTGGCCGCCGGTTCGCCACGCGTCCGCCGCGCCGCAGCCAACGTCCTTTGATGCTGAACGACATCGCGGTGTTCGACGCCCGAATGCTCGCTTTCGCCCTGCTCAGCGATGAAAAGAAAGCCGTGCAGTTCCTGCGCAACGGATTGGTGACCCAGTGGCTGCGCCGCGGCCTCGGCGATGCCGGCATAGCGACGCAGATCGAGGATCTCGTGCGGGGGAGCCTGGCCGACGCCAAGGCGGGTGCGCGGACCGATCCGCTTCTGGTGATGCGCACCATCGATGCGATCAATCCGCGCATGCCGCTGTGTTGGCGCGGCATCGCGCTGTGGCCCGACTCGCTGCCGTCGCTGCTGGCGGAGGGGATCGCCACCGATACCGACCTGTTGGCGTCTGCCGAGGAACTCGCGGTGCATGATATCGCCGGCGCATGGTCGTCGGTCGAGTCCCATCTGGCACGCCCCCAATCGCCCGATCTGTTTCAGTTCCGGCACCTTCTGAAGGATGGCGGTTCGGCTGGCCTGTCGCGCCTGTGCTACGGCCTGAACCCATTTGCGCCCTGCAGAAGTCCGCCAATGGCGGCGCGATGGATCATGAGCATGCCGGATCTTTTGCGGTTTCTGGAACAGGCGGCGGAAACCGCGGGAGATAGCCTGATCGACCCGCAGATCGCCGCGTTCATCGCGGCCCGGGCGGACCGGAAGATCGAGGTGCAGCTCAGTGGGTTAGCCGGCAACAAGGATGCGGACTCCGTTCGGTTGGCTGAAATCGCGCTGCTGCGGGATCTGCAGTTGAAGTATTATCCGTCGCCCATGCCGGCGTTGGCGAAATGGGCCGCCGGGCGGCTACGGCCGGACCTTCAGCGCTGCCGCGGCCGATCGCGCCGCGAAGCCCTGACACTGCGCCTGGATGCGTTGGCGCAGGCGGGGTTCTTGTCGCGATTGCTGGCCATGACCGAGGATTCGGCGGCAAGGGCGCTCGACAGCGCCGGGGCGCAAGGCGCGTTGCATGAGTTGGCGATGATCGATGCCGAGGTAGCGGCGATCGATCACGGCGATGACATGCGTTTCATGGACGCCGAACGGTTTGGTCAGGCGATCACAGGCGGCATCGGGCTTTCGGCGTTCATCTTGACAGCCCTGTCGGTCCTGCTCCGATGAATCCAAAATCGGCGCTCGGACAAGGCGGCGGCGGACTAATCGTCTTGCTGCTGGGGTTGGCCAGTGGCGGGCTGATCGCTCTGTCGCCGGATATCGCCCTGCCGCTGACGGTGCTGCTGTTGCCTGGCTTGCTGGCCCTGGTGCTCGACCGGTCGCGCGCGTGGGGCGTGGCGCGGGCGATATTGCTGTTTCAGGCGGCATCATGCGTGCATCCTGTGTTGGACGCCTGGCACCGCTGTAGCGGGGTCGATGACTGCATGATCTATCTGGCGGCGTGGCCCACGGTCTTGCGGGTCTGGCTGGCGGGCGCGACGGCCTGGGTAATCGCGCAGATATTGCCCCTGGGCCTGAAGGTCCTGGGCGATTATCGCCTGCAATACCGGCGTTCGGCCTTGAAGAACCGGCGTGACGAATTGGCAGCCGAATGGGGGTTCGAAGACGAGCCTCGGCGGTGATCGATCATCCCCGAAATCAGATCAAAGTGGTTTCCCGCCGGGAAATGCCAGCGTGTCCGGGCCACCAATTCCAGCACAGGCTGGACAAAGTGGCCCGGACACGCCGGAAATGACTGACGCGAAGTCAAGGTCGCTACGACGCATGCACCCCGGCCAGCACGGTCTGCCGGTTGCCCGCGATCAGCCGCCGTTCCGCGATCTGTGCCTTCATCGCCTTTTGCAGTTTCTCGAACGCCCGAACCTCAATTTGGCGAACCCGTTCGCGCGATATGTTGTAATGCCGCGAAAGGTCTTCCAGCGTGGACGGATTATCCTTCAGCCGCCGTTCGACCAGGATGTGACGTTCACGCTCATTCAGAGTGGTCAACGCGCCGGACAGCAGCGCTTTACGGCCGGTCAATTCTTCGTGATCCGAAAGGGTGGTTTCCTGGGTGTCCGACTCGTCCACCAACCAATCCTGCCATTCCCCTTCGCCGTCCTGGCGCAACGGCGCGTTCAGACTGTGATCGGGTGCGGCCAGACGGCGGTTCATGCTGACGACGTCCTGTTCCGGAACATCCAGCACGCGTGCGATTTTCGCCACCTGTTCGGGTTGCAGATCGCCATCGTCGATGGCCTGCATCTGCCCCTTCAACCGGCGCAGGTTGAAAAACAGCTTCTTCTGCGCGGCCGTCGTGCCCATTTTCACCAGCGACCACGAATGCAGGATATACTCCTGAATCGCGGCCCTGATCCACCACATGGCGTAGGTCGCCAGGCGGAAGCCACGGTCGGGATCGAAGCGTTTCACCGCCTGCATCATCCCGACATTACCTTCACTGATCAGTTCCCCAACCGGCAGGCCGTAACCGCGATAGCCCATGGCGATCTTGGCCACGAGTCGCAAATGGGAGGTAACCAGTTTATGGGCCGCTTCCATTTCTTGCGTATCACGCCAGCGATTGGCGAGCGACAATTCTTCATCGGGCGTGAGCATCGGAAATTTTCGGATATCCTGGAGATACCGGGACAAATTTCCTTCTGGGGCGATATTGAGGGCGGCGAAGGCCACGAGAAACACTCCTTTCGTCAAACCACGCTATACTTGCCCGTTCTGGCACAAGGTCGCGGTATGAACATGACAGAGATCAATCAGGATGCAGGTAGGGACTTCACGTCCCGGAAACCCACCCCATATAGGCAGCGCGGTTACCGGAAGGTCCCCTGAAGCAGAGAACCCTCCGCCCCGTTGATTGTGCTATACAGGACCGGATTAGTCCTGTCAAGATTAACGAATGGTTAACCGCCGGACAGGTTTGCCTGGACTGCGTTTAATAGTGCCTGCATATCGGCTGGCAGGGGGGCTTCGAAATTGATCGGACGACCCGTTCTGGGATGTTTGAATCCCAGGCTGGCGGCATGCAGCGCCTGCCTCGGAAAGTCTAGAAGCAGGCCGCGCAGCGGCTGATCGATCCCTTTGGCGGCACCTGGAACGCGCCGCAAATACAGCGGGTCGCCAACCACCGGGTGCCCCTTGTTGGACAAATGCACGCGGATCTGATGCGTGCGCCCGGTTGCCAGCCGGCATTCCAACAGCGTCAGGCTGCCCTGCCATGCGCGCATGGTGCGGTAGCGGGTGAGCGCATATTTGCCGCCGCGGTCCACCACGGCCATCCGTTTGCGGTCGCGCGTGTCGCGCCCGATCGCGCCCTCGATCTCACCCGTTGGCGGCTGCGGCAGTCCCCAGACCAGGGCGGTGTAGGCACGATCCAGATCGCGGTTGGCGAACGCCGTCGTCAGCGCGTCGCTGGCGAGTTGCGTCTTGGCGACAACCATGACGCCGGAGGTGTCCTTATCCAATCGATGCACGATGCCGGGTCGCCGTTCCGCACCGATCCCGGTGAAACTCGGGCCGCAATGGGCGAGCAAGGCATTCACCAGCGTGCCGTCGAGGTTGCCGGGCGCCGGATGCACGACGAGGCCGGCCGGTTTGTCGAGGACAATCAGATCGGAGTCCTCATACAGAATCGGGAACGGGATCGCCTGCGGCAGCGGCGTGGCCGGGATTGGGACGGGCAGGTCCAGGATATAGGTGGCCCCCTGCTTCACCGCTTCGGCCGGCTGGGTGATCGGACCTTTGTCGCCGCGAAGCCGGCCTTCGTCGATCAGCGTCTTGACCCGCGACCGCGACAGGCTGCCCAGCGTGTCGGCCAGGAAACGGTCGATGCGCTGGCCGGCGTGTTCTGCGCCGGCCGTGATGCGGATGGGCCCCGATGGAGCCGACCCGAATGGAGCCGACCCGAATGGGTCCGGCCCGCATGGGTCCGGTTTAGACGAAGATGGCTCGCTGTTGGTTGGCATGCGGATGTGGGATAACCCGGTTCGGATCGGAATGGGAGACTTCATGCGGGCGTTGAAGATCGCGACCATCGTTATGGGCGTGTTGATCGTGGTCGGAACGGTCGGGTTGATCATCGGGGTTGCTCGGCGGTCGCCGCCGGCGGCACCAACCGCCGTGCAGAATGTGGCGTCCGCGTGGGTGCCCGTTTCGGCGGTTTTGGATGAGCCGTTGGGCACGCGAATCGCCGGTATCGTGGCGGTGCGGGACAGGCTGGCCGTGCAGCTTCAGGGCGGCGGGACGGATCGTGTCGTGCTGATCGATCCCGCGACCGGGGCGGTCGCCGGGCGGATTTCGCTGGTTCGGTAGGTTTTGCGGCCAGATCGGAACAGGGCGCTTGAGCTTCCCGGAGTTCCGGGTTAGAAGGCCCGCCTTGGCCAAGGTCCCGTTCGTCTAGAGGCCCAGGACAGTGCCCTCTCACGGCACCAACAGGGGTTCGAATCCCCTACGGGACGCCAACCGCCCACGGCACGCCCTCAGTCGCGGCCAAAAATGCTATCTCTCAACCGCCTTTACACAAAGCGATCGCGCACCGTCCCAGCCAGGACGGGCAATAACGGGGCCGCCTGTGTCGCCTCGCTTGGCGGGATCGTCGCCAGCGTGGTAACCAGCAACGATACTGTGTCCACAAGCCGGTCGAGATGCGAACCACCGAATGTATGAATTGAATGTCGAATACGTCAGCGGCGCGTGGCACCTCGGCCACGCCGGCGATCTGCGCCCAATTTGCCAGGATCAGGTTCCGGTAACCGCCTTCAGTTCGGGATGGCATCCGACAGCCGCCGTCGCCGTGTCCGACTCGCTCGTCGTTCTGGCGTTGTGCAACGATGACGGCACGCAGGCGGCCTGGTTTCTCGATAAAAATCTTGAATTTCGCACCAACGCGGCCGCCGAATTGCCCGAATACGAACGGCTGCATCTGGAGGGCGTCGCTCAACTGGTCATGGCGCAGGTGGCGATGAGCCACATTACCGGCGGATGGGACGCAACCGAGCGGTCGAACGCCGACGCACGCCTGACCACCGCGCTCGCCAGCGATGCCGGTCTGCGAGCGAATGTGCTGGCCGCGATCGTCCCAAAGGCGGATTCGCTCGCACTGGAAGACCAAGATGGAACCCTGCGCCCCGCGGCGCTTCAGGCCGTCGCCGAAATTTTCGGCCGCCCCGCGAACCCACAGGCCCTCAGGGATTTTTTCCGCCAGGACCTGCTGAGCGTGCAAATCGCCGCCGTTGCCAGCTTGTGTCTGGAAATGCCCTCTCCGATGACCGGACAAACGGTGCGCTGCGATGCCGCCTGGTGCATTGAACTCGCCGCCGTCGCCTTTCGGTTCGCGACGCCGGACCCGGCCGATACGTTCATCGCCGTCTGCGCGGGCTTCCAGTTGACCCCGTTCGGTGTCTATTTCCCCCGCCGAAGCCTGTTTCTGTACCTAAACGAACGCGGCCGGAACGAAACCGATCGCGTCCTGCGCTCGCCTCCCGAACAGGGGCTGTGGGAACACGTTATTCGATACGCCGACCTGCTGTCCGACCGGCCCGCCGAGCTGAAGCCGGCCTTGCTCTGCTTTTACGACCATCTCGGACACCATTTGTGGAACGAACTGGCCGGCATCGATGCAACGCTGGCGACCGTCGGCGCGGATGCCATGCCGCCGATCCTCGTGATCGCGCCCGATGCGACCGAAATGTATGGCCAACTCGGAGAGATTTTCCCCGAAATTCGCGACAACGTCACGCGTCTGCCGAATGGGCATGCCATGGTCAGGCAGGTCTATAGGCAGGGGCTGCTTCCCCTTCGACCCAGCGGCATTCGTGTCGGCCGCGACCTGGCCGCCCGTATCAGCGCCCTGGCCGCCAGCAAATACCGCGTCGGATTGCCCGAACGCATGCTCGAAGGGCTTCGCCGCCAGGGCTACCGGCTGGTGATTCTGGGTCTGCGGGTCGAAAATCGCACCGTCGTCGATTTTCCTGTCTTCTGTGAGCAGTTGATTGACATATTGCAGCAGGAACTCGGCCGTGTCGCCGTCATCATCGACGGCCAGAACTGCTCCGAAAGCGGCTTCCGGTATCGCGTGACGTTCCAGGATACTGCCGCCGAGTCGCTGCTGGACAGCGAAACGCGCATCGCCCGGACGCTGGCAGATCGTTTCGCCCATAGTCCGGACGTCATTATTCTATCGACCATCGGCCTTCCCGTGGGCGCGAGCATCGCACTCGGGGACAAAGCCGATTTTTTCGTGACGCCCTGGGGCGCCGGATTGGCGAAATACCGCTGGATCAGCAACCTCCCGGGCCTGGCACTGGCCGGACCAAGCTGTATTCGACATCAGCCGGTTCACCTGTATGACGATCCGTATTTCATCGAGGATCCGACCGCGATGTATTTCATGGACCCCGCTGACATACACGACGCACCCGATGACAAGCGGCCGATCGCCCCCGGCCAGGCTGATCGGGTCAACATCCGCGTCGATATGGACGCCATGCGAGCCCGCATCCGGGACATGATCGCGGACATCGGCATCACCCGAACCGGTAAGGCTGGCTAAACCGGTGCCGAACGAAAATCGGCGCGAAGCGTCGCCCGGG
>JAYUEJ010000708.1:0-3478 GCA_043739265.1 Rhodopila sp.
TGCAAAAAAATTCCTGGCCTGACACCCACTCCACAGAACAACGGCAAGACACCGGACAGCAATACAACGACTGTGCCGATTGCCCCAAACCACTTGCATTGACTGGGTAACTCCCGGGTTTCCGCAAGGAACAAAAGAGCATTTTTACGATGACCGGGATCTTGCGCTAAGCCGCCACTGACGTCATGGCGCGGCGGATTCTGGCCAAATGGCGCGGTACCGGATGGACCTGGTGGCTCGGACACGTCGCGCCACGACGTTCAAAGGAGGACGCGCGGTTTCCAGTTATCGTTAAAATGCTGTAGCACGCATTTGGGTGAACCAGGACGTTGGAACGCCAAGAACGCCAGGATACCGCGTTCACCGTCCAACCTCGCGGCCAGGCTGGCTTCAGCCGGTCCCCTGGGCGTCCCGGTACTCATTCATCAGCTTTTTGGGTGACCTGGCGACCTAGGCGTTTCAACTGTGTTTATTCATCCGATTGCCCTGGATCGAGCCAGGCCATGTCATAACACATAGGTAACGACGGTGCCGCCAGAATTTCGTCCGTTCACCCGATTCCCCTGTCAATTACCTTGACCATTCGCGTAAATTACGTCAATTGCGAATGTGGTAGAGGAGGAATTATGCGCGAAGTTCCAGTGACAGAGTTCACTCGCAACTTCGGCCAATACCGGGAAATTGCTCAGCGCGAGCCGGTGGCTGTTTGGAGGTAACCTGGGCGTGGCGCATGGTGATCGGCATTGGGATGAACCCGCGCGAGGCGACCACCGCCGCCACGTCGGTCGCTATTTCCGCGAATTCCGGTTGCTTGCCTGAGCGGAATTTGGTGATGAATTCCCATGCGGTGATTGCGCTGACATATTTTTCGTTTTGGCTGTCGGCGATGGCGGCCTGCGCTGACGCTGACAATGCCGGGTCACCACGATGCCACCAATAGACCGTATGAGTATCGAGCCGTAACCTCAAAGGCCCCATTCCGCCGCTTCCGCATCCGACATCGGAGCCAAGGCGCTCCACGGGACCGTCGCGCATTGATCTTTTCCCAGCCCGAACACGGGTTGCGGTTTGATCGGTACGAGTTTGGCCACCGGTTTGCCGTGGATGGCGATCGTTACTGAGTCACCCTGCTGGGCAAGTGCTACCAACTTCGAGAGTTGGCCTTTGGCCGCGTTCATGTTGACAACGTGGTCCATGTAGCAAGCTCCTTAGCCATATTCGTAGCTAAATCCGGGCGTTGCGGTCAACCGGTTTGGTTACTGGTCCTGGCGGCGGCCTGTGCGCTGCAGGTGGTTGTGCCTGGCGGGTTGGCGGCCGCGGTTCAAGCGACCACTGCCGGCGGGCGGTGGAATAGCCGGTTTGCGTCGGACCGCGTTATGGCTGCCATCAAACGGGGCGGTAAACGACCGCAGCAAACCCTTGCAACCAAACCCGAGCGGTGGTCAGAGGGGGGTGCATCAACCAGGATCATTTCCCCACCATGAGCGACACTTCCAAATTCGGGCTTCCCGACGCCGCACGCAGCCTCGGCGTTCCTTTACGGGTTCTGCGCCGTGCTATCCGCGGCGGTAAAATCCCGGCACCACCGCATCTGACCGCCACGGTCACGCTGTCGGCCGATTGGCTGATTAGCGCACAGGCGGCCGTCGCGGCATCGCCGAAAGCGTTGCGTTCGAACGCCACGCAAAAGGTGCCCGCATTCGCTCGGTATAAGGGCACCTCCGCCTGGACGAAATATCGGATACGCGTGCGCGAATACGCTCATTTTCGCGCCACGGCGAACCAGATTAAGACAGAAGCGGTGGCCCACAGCGCTTAAATCACGTCGTGGCGATCGTTGCTGCTTGCTTTGGGCACGGCAACGATCGCCCGGGTCCGCCTGATGTTACGGGCGGCGACCGGGGCTGTTCAGTCGGCGTAGAACGCGTCAACCGTCACCATGATCCCGGGCGGATCGAGGCTGATGTCGCCAGACACGAAAATCTGCGTGGCAATCTGGTCGTTGGGCATGCGCGCGTGGTGAACGATGCGTTGTTCTTCAGGCCAGACGATCAGGTAGTGTTGCACCGACGGTAGCTTGAAATACGCGCGCAGCCTGGTGGCCCGATCCCTTGTGCCACTGTCGGGGGACAGCACTTCGACCAGCACCAGAGGGTCGGCGACTTTGGTGGAGTCACCCGGCAGCCGCGGCCCGCATCGCAGGAGAGCGTCGGGCTCGAAGTCGCTGTTTTCGACCTGCACGGCCATGCCATTACCGAAGACCTGGCAGGAGGTTAGGCCCGCCTCTTTGAGCGCGCGCCGCAAGGCATCGCGCGCCGCGCCCTTGCGCCGGTTGTGCATGGCCCTTTCGGGGGCCATTGCGACCACGATGCCGTCGATGCGTTCGAACCGGCCGGAGGGTTGCAGGTCCACCCAGGCCAGGAACTCCTCCCGGGTCATGGGGGCCTCTGGTTCGTGAGCTTGGGCGCGTGGCATGGCGGACCCCCAGGGTTTGTCGCTGTAGAGGTAACACCGGGGGAGGGATGGTCAACAGCGAAGTTCGACCGTTCCGCGGGTTGGACCGTGGAGCCGGGATATCGGTCATGGTCATTTTGCGTCCGCCTCGGGCGGTGCGCGATGGAGGCGGCCGTGAGCCTGTATGGCGCCGATCGCATCGTGTGCGGCACCGATGGGAGCGCGTTCGTGGTTGATTGGACCAGGAAGGCGTCGGCGGAAGCGCAGATCGGGGGGCAGCGCGAGAGTAGATCCTGCTCCGCAATGCCGGGGGCATCTTCAGGCGGAGCAGCGATCCCGATTGTTTCGCGGTGCCATCACAAAGCCAAGGGATATGCCGGCCCGCACCTGGATCGTCGCACGCCCGAAATGGCAAGACTCGCGAAGCTACCGCACTATTCGTTGAGACATGCGCGCATCAACATCGCGCCTATACGTCTATGGACATGAGTTCCTTCGCCATCATCTCCCGCATCAGGAATTTCTGTACTTTGCCGGTGACCGTCATTGGAAATTCGTGGACGAACCGGACGTAACGCGGGATTTTGAAATGCGTGATCTGGCCGCGGCAGAACGACCGGATGTCTTCCTCGGTCGCGGTGGCGCCGTCCTTCAACCTGATCCAGACGCAGAGTTCTTCGCCCCAGTGTGCATCGCGCACGCCAAATCCTTGCGCGTCGGCCACGGCGGGATGTTTGAACAGGAACTCCTCCACCTCGCGCGGGTAGATGTTCTCGCCGCCGCGGATCACCATATCCTTGCTGCGTCCGGTGATCCGGATGAAGCCGTCCGCGTCGATGACGCCCAGGTCGCCGGAGTGCAGCCAGCCCGCCTCGTCGATCGTTTCGCGAGTGCGCGCCTCGTCGCCCCAGTAGCCGCGCATGACGATGAAGCCGCGGAAGCAGAGCTCGCCCTGGGTGCCGATCGGGACCGTTCGCCCGTCGGGGCCGGCGATCCTGACTTCCATATGCGGCTGCACACGGCC
>JAYUEJ010000709.1:0-3457 GCA_043739265.1 Rhodopila sp.
CCACTATTAGACTTTTACCACACTGCGCTGTTGGCACATGGCGTGCGCGGCTATGATCGGCGTGCCCTGGAGGACGATTACCGGTTATCCGTATTGTGGCTGATCACGATCCCTGTGTGGCAGGAGGCATACAATATTCCACCGATGATCTGGTGGAACAATCTTGAGCGTATCCTGCTGGCATTCGACGATCTCGGCTGCCGAGAACTACTTGTATAATGACGGTCCACTGATTTTTTGCCAGAAACGCCTAACGGAAGTGATTCGACAAAGGCTCTCTCAAGCCGAGTTCGGTCGATAGCCCAACGACGTTCACCGAAGCATTTGCCTGCCACTTTACGATGGTGCCGAGCGTCCGGGCATCAACCCGACCGGAAAACATCATCCGATCATTTCAGTTCGCGGTGCAAACGGCTCCTGGGATACGCTGACGACCGTGTCCTTGATATCGTCCCTTTCCAGTCCGCTGGTAACGTCTTGCAACGCTGTTTTGAACGTGTCGCTTCGACGATGCGCAATGCTGGCTAATCGCGCGGGCGCGCCTCTCGCTTCAGCATGCATCAATGCAGCAATCCGAGAAAGCGGCGGATCAGGTTTCCGTAGCCTGATGCGGACCTGCGCGCAGGCGTTGCCACCGATCGGCTCAATTTTTGTCCGTCCCCGTCCAGCCCTCCGACAGCGGGTGGTGCGCCTCCATCACCTGCCGCAGCCGTTCGGTTTGGATGTGCGTATAGATCTGCACCGTCGAGATATCGGCGTGCCCCAGCAGCATCTGCAAACTGCGCAGGTCGGCGCCGCGGGCCAGCATGTGCGAGGCGAACGAATGGCGCAGCACATGCGGCGAGACGCGGGCCGGGTCCAGTTCGGCCTCCAGGGCGATTTGCTTCAGCAGCAGGAAGAACGCCTGCCTCGTCAGCGGTTGCCCGGGGTCGCGGCCGGGAAACACCCAGCGGCTTGGGGTGCCGGTCATTGCCAGCAGCGCGGAGGCGGCTTCCTTGGCGGCGATGGACAGCGGCACCATGCGCTCTTTGCCGCCCTTGCCCTTGATGATCATCACCTCGGCCTTGGCGCCCAGCGCCGAACGGGGCAGCGACAGCAGCTCCGACACCCGCATGCCGGTGGCATAGAGCAGTTCCAGGGCGGCCCTCGCCAGGACGCCCGGGCGGCCGGGTTTGCGGATCGCGGCCGCCAGCAGGGCATCGACCTCGGCCTCGGTCAGGAATTTTGGCAGTGGTTTGGGCAATCGCGGGGTATCGAGCTGGCTGGTGGGGTCGTCGTCCCGCACCCCTTCGCGCAGCAGGAACAAATGGAACTGGCGCAGGGCGGACAGACGGCGGGCGGCGGTGCGGGCGGACAGGCCGCGGGCGTGGAGCGAGGCCATGTAGGACTGGCAGGTGTTAGCGTCCGCCCCGGCGGTAGTCTGCCGCTGGCCGGCGGCGAACGCAGAAAAATCATCCAGGTCGATTGTGTAGGACGCGATCGTATTGGCGGCGGCGGCGCGTTCGACGGTCAGCATCTCCAGGAAGGCATCGACAAGCGAGTCCATCTAATGCGCGTTGAACTTGTCGTTCGGGACGACCTTCTCCACCGTCTGCTTGTGCGGGGTGGGCGGGAAAATGCCGAGCACCAACACGCCTCCGGCCAGGGCCACAAGGCCGGCCAGAACGACAAAAAAGAAAATGCGAATCATAAAGGCTCCTGAAATCGGTTTTCCGGCCTGACCGCGCCGGCAGAATTAGACCGGCGGACAAATCGACTCGGGGGCAATCGCCTGTTGCAAACCCGGTGTGCTAACGTCCGGAATGATGACACGCAACACCGCTCTGCGGGAGACGATTCCCGTTCCCGATACAATCGCCGGACGCAGCATCGTGCTGGTGGGCCTGATGGGGGCTGGCAAGACCTCCATCGGTCGGCGGCTGGCGGCGCGCCTGGGGCTGCCGTTCCGCGATGCCGATCAGGAGATCGAGCTGGCGGCCGGCTGCACCATTCCGGAAATCTTCGCACGTTATGGGGAGGCGGCGTTTCGCGACGGCGAGCGGCGGGTGATCCGGCGGCTGCTGGCCGGCGACCCGATGGTGCTGGCGTTCGGCGGCGGCGCCTTCATGGATTCGCTGACGCGGGATGCCACCAGGGCCGAGGCGACATCGGTCTGGCTGCGTTGCACCTTGCCGACGCTGGTGCGCCGGGTGGCCGGGCGGGACAACCGGCCGCTGCTGGCGGGGCGGGACCGGGAGGAGGTGCTACGGCAACTGATGGAGACTCGGTATCCGGTCTATGCCGAGGCCGACGTGATCGTGGATTGCGGCGATGAGCCTCCGGACATCACGACGGCCGGGGTGATGGACGCGTTGATCGAGTGGAAGCCGGCGCGGCGGCTGCATGTGGTGCTGCCCAGCGCAAGCTATGACGTCGTTATCGGCGACAATTTGTTGGCCAGGGCCGGCGCGCTGCTGGCGCCGCGGTTGCCGCAGAAGCGGGCGGTGGTGGTAACGGACCAGACCGTGGCGGGGCTGCACCTGCAGACTCTGCTGGATGGGTTGGCGCAGACCGCGATCATCGCCTCGTCGATCGTGGTGAAGGGCGGCGAAGCATCCAAGAGCATGGACACCTACCTGGATGTGGTGGACCAGTTGCTGGAAGCGGGGGTGGAGCGGCGGACGGCGGTGATCGCCCTGGGCGGCGGTGTGGTCGGCGATCTGGCCGGGTTCGCGGCGGCGACGACATTGCGAGGCCTGCCGTTTATCCAGATTCCGACGACGCTGTTGGCTCAGGTGGATTCGTCGGTGGGCGGCAAGACTGGGGTGAACACGCGGCGCGGCAAGAATTTGGTGGGGGCGTTCTATCAGCCCCGGATGGTGCTGGCGGATACGGGGACGCTGGGGACGCTGCCGATTCGGGAATTGCGGGCGGGCTATGCCGAGATCGCCAAGGCCGGGCTGGTCGGCGACGCGGCGTTCTTCGCGTGGTGTGAGCAGCATGGCCAGGCGGTGATCGCGGGCGACCGGGAGGCTCAGGCCGAGGCGGTCAAGCGTGCGTGTGCCTTCAAGGCGGCGGTGGTGGGTGACGATGAGCGGGAGGAAAAGCCCAACGACGGGCGGGCGTTGCTGAATTTGGGGCACACGTTCGGGCATGCCCTGGAGGCCGAGTATGGCTACGACGGCGGCCTGCTGCATGGGGAGGGCGTGGCGGTCGGGCTTGGGTTGGCGTTCAGGCTGTCGGTGCGGCTGGGGTTGTGTGCGGCGGCGGATGCGGAGCGGGTGGTGGCGCATGTGTCGGCGATGGGATTGACGGCGGATCTGTCGATGCTGAACCGGCGGTTTTCGGCCGCGACGCTGATCGGGCATATGCGGCGGGACAAGAAGATGCGGGACGGAGCGCTGCATTTCGTGCTGGCGCGGGGGATTGGGCAGGCTTTTACCAGTGCGGACGTGCCGTTGGATGCGGTGACGGAGTT
>JAYUEJ010000710.1:0-10383 GCA_043739265.1 Rhodopila sp.
TGGCGGAGGAGAAGAAGCGGGGGTTCTTTTTGGAGAATGCGTTGGCGTTGTATGGGGTGGGGTAGGTTGCGCTGGGATGCCTGTATAAATCGCCGGAAACCTGTTTGTTATAATTTTGTATCGTAACACACATCCTGGCCGTTTAAGATCGAGGGCGTGAGGCAGAATCGCAGCCTCGAACATAAGCCAACCAGCCCGTCCGAGCCAATAGATACAAATTCGTAACTATATCAAACGGGTTTAAAAGCGCCAGCACCGAAGAACTTGCCCCGGGGCGCGAGGTTACGCAGTCAAAAATCGCGCAACGCCCCTGCTGGACGAAGCGTTCGTTGGCCCCTTTTCCCATGACCCTTGGGTGGTTTAAGATGCCCCTTACCAAAGCAGAAACCAACCGAGGAAATCGAAACGGTGCATCCGAGAAACTTTGACCGCGGTTCATCCGCCTGGACCGAGGGTTGACCGCTCCGATCGCCATCTACGGTGCGGGCGGTCTGGGCAGAGAGCTGCTGCAGGTGCTGCTCGAAATGGAAACGCCCTGCGCCGGTTTCATTGTGGACCGTGACTTCCCTGCCCCCGCTGCGGTCGATGGCATCGCTGTGCATCGTTCGGTGGACGCGGTTGCCTGCGATCCTGCGGTTCGCTTCGTGGTCGCCTTGGGCGATCCGGTTGCGCGAGCCCGTGTGGCAGCCCAACTGGAGCGCCTGATCGGCCCTCGTTTCGCGACGATCGTCCACAGCCGAACCTGGATCGGCCGCAACGTCACCATCGGCGACGGCTCCATGGTGTTCGGCCTGACCTCAGTCACCGCTGATGCAACGCTCGGCCGCCACGTTCTGGTTAATCCTGGAACGACCATCGCCCATGACTGCCAACTGGGGGACTTCGCGACTCTCGGACCATCTTGCGCGCTGGCAGGCGGCGTGATTGTAGAGGCAGGAGCAGAACTCGGCATTGGCGTGCGTGTAGCACCCGGGGTGCGGATAGGTCCGCGGGCGATGGTGGGGGCGGGCGCGGTCTGCATCTATCCGGTACCGGCGGACACGACTGTGGTGGGCGTCCCGGCCCGCCCGATCATTCGCCGGGAACGCGCGTTGCAGAGAGTTGAAACCTGATGGTCGCCCAATCGCCCGTTCCCGTGCTGCTGCCGCATCTGCCGTCCGCGGACCAGTTGCTCCCGTACCTGCGGCGTATCGATTCCAGTCGTATCTACAGCAATTATGGCCCGCTTTCGCGCGAATTCGCCGCCGCCCTTGCCGCCCGGTTTGCGACCCGCGGCGGCGAGACCGGAGTCACCCTGACGTGCAACGGCACGTCCGCCATCGAACTCGCACTGCGCGCCCGCGCTCGTCCGGGGCTGCGATATTGCCTTATGCCGTCCTACACCTTCATCGCCAGCGCACACGCCGTGACGAACGCGGGGCTGGAGCCCTTCCTGACCGACGTTGACGAACGAAGCCTGGCACTAACTCCGTCGATCGCATTGCAGGCCATACGCCACATGCCTGGACCGCCCGCCGCGGTGTTGGTGATCAGCCCCTTCGGCGCGCCGCCCGATTTGCCCGCGTGGGAAGCGTTCGAGCAAGCAACCGGCGTGCCTGTCGTCTTCGATGCGGCCGCGGCGGCAGTGTCGATCAAAACATCCGGGTATCAGCCGCAATGTGTGAGCCTGCACGCTACGAAGGTGCTGGGCATCGGTGAGGGCGGCGCGATTATCTGCAGCGACCGGAACCTGATTGCCCGAACCACCGCGATGACCGGTTTTGGTTTTGCCGGCGCCGATCGCTTGTCCACCCTGCGTGGCGGCAATTATCGCATTTCCGAGTATGCCGCCGCAATCGGCCTGGCCGTTCTGGACAACCTGGAGGCGAACGTCGCCCGCCTGCGGGATTTGACCGCGACCTACGCCGCCGGTTTACGAAACCTGGATGTGCGTCTGCAGGACGGCGTCGGCACCGAGTGGGTCACGATGACCCTGAATGTGATCCTGCCGGCTCACCGAGCGAGTGCGGCCAAGGCAAGGCTCGACGCCAACCAAATCGGCTGGCGGCACTGGTGGGGAATGGGCTGCCACACGCACCCTGCCTTCGCGGACCTTCAGGCAGCCGACCTGTCGGTCACCAACGAACTCGCCCCGCGGGTTATCGGCATTCCCTTCCATGATCGGCTGACCCCCGAACAGATTGGCGCCGTGTGCGAATGCCTGCGGTGAGCCTCACATGACCAAAAATCCGCTGCTGTCATTTATCGTTCTCTCGTACAATTATGAGAAGTATATCGGGCAAACCATTCGCAGTATCCTGGACCAGACGGTGCAGAACTTCGAGATCGTGGTGGTGGACGACGCGTCGAAGGATACGTCACGTGATGTGGTGGCTGCCTTCAACGATCCCCGCATACGCCTGCTGGTGAATGAACAAAACCTGGGCGGCGCGGGCAGCTACAATCGCGCGGTGTCAGCCGCACGCGGCGAGTGGTTGGTCAATCTGGACGCCGACGACTGGATCGCACCCGAAAAGTCCGCGGCACAGTTGGACGCGCTTGCGCGCAATCCGGCGCTGGACATCATCGCAACCCATGTCGTCTGCGTGGATGTGGACGGAAACCCGCACCCACAGGGCGGAGTGACCGAGACATACACCAACCATGACCTGGACCTGAATCGAATAGACTCCTGGGTGGGTCAGAATGCGATTTGCCGTTCTTCGACCATGGTCCGCCGCGCGGCACATCTTCGGATCGGACTGGATGACCCCAGCATGGTCCGCGCCCCGGACTATGAGCTCTGGATCCGAGCGTTGCGCCATGGCTGCCACTTTGGAATGGTCAGACAGCCACTGACGTTTTATCGTCTGCATGCAAGAGGCGTGACATTCGGGGACCCAATGGGGACGTTTCTCGAGCTCAGCCATGCGATGCTCCGCAATCTGATACCATTGGCCGAAGCCCATGCTCTATGGCCGACCTTCTCCGAAATCGCTCACTGGATCGGAGAGCAGCCGGAACTTGCGAGACTGACCCCTGGCGAACGCTATCGGTTGTTGGGGGCGACACTTATTTCACCCGAACTGCCCGACTTTGTTGGCTTCATGACGTTAATCCGGTCCGAAGCCGAGGACCACCGATTTTCCCGGGCCGGACGTCGCTGCCTCGCATTACTGCGGGCCAACCCACGCACTGATAAATTAGTGTCCGATAATAAGGCGTTCATCGGCGCCAAGGACTGGTGGCATGACCAGTCCACCCGCTGGGAATCAAATAGCCGCGCGTGGCAGGCCAGCGCGACCCGATCCGAAGCGGAAATGTTGGTCTGTATGGAGGCCGCGGACAATGCACGAGCCAAGTGCAATATACTGGAAACCTTGATTGCGGAGCGTGAACAAGCGCTCGGGCAGCGCGAGCAGGCGCTGGTCGATGTGCAGGGCCGCTTGATCGAAGCTGAAAGGAAACTCCGATGGACAGCGGTCAACATGGCCCGCGCGGCATTATCGCGCTTCTACCGTTTTTGGTAAAAGGGGCGCTTTCGTTGGCGGTTCTGCGGGCCATGCGGGAACGAGGTCTTGATATCACACTCGCCTGTCACGCGCCCGAGGCAGTGGGATACACAAGGGACCCGGCCGCGGACTTCGAAGCCGAAAACCGCTTACTGGATCTTTCCGGAAAGGGGACGGAACCTTATCTGGCGACGCTGGGACAAATTATCGAAGAACGCCAGGTCGGTTTGATACTCCAGATCGGCGCGCCGGGTGCCTATCGCCATTTACCCTATATCAAACACTTTCACGCGGGATTGCGCGTCGTCGATACCTTATACAATGAGATCGGCCACACAGTGGACCACTTTCTGTATGAGACTTGCCTGGATGGCGTAATCGTCGAAAGCGAACACATGCGGCGCTTCGTCGCAGAGCGAAGCGTAAAGATCAATCCCAACATCGTCTTGGTAAAAAGCGGCGTTGACCTGGCCTACCATGCACCACGCCCTGCCCGATCGCCGAGGGAAGGTCTTGTGCTGGGTTACATCGGCCGCATGTCGCCGGAGAAAAACCCGCTTGGTTTTGTGACTATCGCCGAACAATTGGCCCCGGACCATCCTGGCGTATCCTTTCTGATGTATGGAGAGGGCGGTATGTCCGATCAGGTCAACGCGCGCATCAAGGCATCCGGCCTTGGCTCCCGCCTGCGGTTTGAAGGCTACGTCCAGGATCTGCGTGACGCCCTGGCCTTGATCGACGCACTTGTTGTGCCCTCCCTGACGGACGGACGGCCCAACATCATTATGGAAGCGAATGCTTTTGGCCGCCCGGTCGTCGCCGCCCCCGTGGGTGGAATCCCGGAATTGATCGAGGAGGGTCGCAACGGATATTTGGTTACGCCCAATGATTTCGCCCGGCTGAGTGCGATCTTGCGGTGCTGGGAAGCCGACCCGACGGCTTTGGCGGCTCTTTCATCCTCCTCCCACGAGATCGCCATGGCCCGGTTCGATCGCTGCCGCATGCTCACGGATTATGAAACGGCTTTCCGGGGCTTTCTCTCACGTTGACCGGACGCATTTTAGGCCGCCCCTCCCGGGGGCAAGCGGTTTGGCGAATCGTAGGACCACCAGGCCCGCATCGTCGTAACGTGGCGCGCACATTCAACGCTTGAAGGCGAAGCCCGGATGTGGTCTCAGACGGCGAACACGCGAGTGCGTCAGCATCTCGAAGGTGAAAAAGGGTGCGAAAAGTGGCCTGTGAACTGATGGCCGCGGCTGCTCACGAAAAGGATCCGCGTATGCAGGACCGGATGACAGACGATCTAAAGCCCCTTACATCTCTTCGTTTCGTTGCAGCGATGATGATCGTGGGTTTGCACCTGAAACTTAGCTTCCTCTGGTCCGCGCTGGCCTACGTTCCAGGTCGGGCGGTTCAAGGGGTGTCGTTTTTCTTCGTCCTCAGCGGTTTCATTCTGACCCACGTCTATTCATCACGGCCGTTACCCCGCTACCGCGCGTTTATGGCCGCCCGCATCTCACGACTATGGCCAGTACATGTCGCATCTTTGCTCGTTCTATTAAATTTCGTCCGCGCCGATTCAATCACATTCATCGGTTTGGGCATATTCAGCAAACCTGTTCTCCTGATCGTCAATCTGGGTCTCCTGCAGGCTTGGTTTCCTACGATAGCGCATCAGTATTCATTCAACAGCGTTTCGTGGAGCATCTCGACGGAGATGGCGTTCTACCTTGCATTTCCGTTTTTGCTCGTTCGTATCCGCCGGCAGTGGGCATCGATTTTGCTGCTCGCGGCAGGGCTTGTGATCGCGATGCTGATGGCGACCTCGTTGCTTAGTCTACCCGATAACGGCGGCGTCGAGACCGTTACGACGGCAACTTTCCTATATACCCAGCCGCTCGTTCGCGGCCTGGAGTTTGTGACTGGGATGGCCGCGTATGTTTTCTGGAATCGCTTCCTTCGATACCGCCTGATATCTGCCGTGACCTACACCGTAATGGAGGTCTCGGCTCTGACATTGGTTGTGGTTTGGTTGGCACGCGGGTCCTGGATCGTTCAATCTAAGATTGAAAGCCTGCCCAGCGTCCTCGCCTGGTTTATCGAGGCCGGTTCATTCTGGGCGTTTGCCATCGTGATCGTCATTTTTGCTGCCGCAGGCGGCTGGCTCGGGAAAATCCTGTCTTTGCGACCCTTTGTCTGGCTTGGGGAAATCAGCTTCTCAATCTACATGTTTCATCTGATTTTGATCAAAATCTTTGCTCTTGGCTATCCAGATTGGTCGAACCCGCAAACCTTCTTTCCGGCGCTGATTGCAATCTCCGCGCTGAGTTTCTATTTGGTCGAGCAGCCGGGAAGAAAGTGGCTGGGACGCATCCTCGGAGCCAGCCATCCGTCGGTTGGGTTACCAAAAACCGATCGCGGCGCAGCCGACCCGGTCACCGAACGGGCCTAAAACAGCCCGGCGGCATGCGCGCGGGGACGGTGGCGTTGCCCCACGCCAAACACTCATACCGATCGTCGTGGGACCAATACTTCGTGCGGTTGGCATGAGCCTCGCCTATGCCGATCCGTTGCTCTGCGTCCCAGCCAAAGCATGGTAGGCATCCTGCCAATTGCGAGCATCTTGTTGGTGAAACTGAAAAGCGTCGAAATAGACATCCCGCTCGACGGCGAGCACGCTGTCACCGTACCAAAGCTGTGTCAGCCGCTTCAGCAGGTTCGGTGCCGCTTCTATATCGAGCAGCGCAGGCAAGGCCAGCACACGCTCCGGCGTTGGCCGGAAACAGTGGACCACATGGTAGGCAAGGTTTAGCTGAGTCTCAACGGCATCAAGGCCATCCAAAACCGCTTGATCGGTCGCCTGAAACAACCTTTGTGCCCGGGCGAACATAGATGCGTCACGGGTCGCCACACCGATATAGGTCGAACCGTAGCCCTTTATGTCGGTTTCGAAGCCGGTAAAGTAAACCCCCGGAAAGCTGGAGAACAGGCGATCCAATCCAGATACAGTCGGGTAGTAGATATGCTCATACGACGAATTGAACCAATCGTTGTTGTCGCGATGATCGGAGATCAGCGGAACCTCAAAAAGCAGCAGCCCCGCCGGCGCCAGTTGATCAAGACAGGTTTGCACCGCTTTACGAAGGTCCAGGACATGTTCAAAAGTGGCAATAGAGGCGATGACATCGAATTTTCCCCAGAATCCACCTGTCACCTTGGGATCGGACACGTCGTTCGCGATCATCGTGACGCCGCCCGCGGCAGCCTTTGCGGAAGCCGCGGCGTTGACTTCGATTCCAAAGCGCTCGTAACGGCTGGATAAGCGATGCAGCAGAAATCCGTCGGCGCAACCCACATCCAGAATTCGGCCGCCCAACGGCGCCAGTGCCTCGATAATCAGCCGGCACCAAAGCAGCCCGTGCTCGGCGGTAAAGGCATAGTCACTATAGCCCGGAACGCCGGCGGCGACGGTGCCATAATAGCCGTCTTCATAAAAACCATCGGTGGTATCGGGAGGATTATCAACCATGCCCATGCCGCAATCGGCACAAAAGAGAACGCCTTGGCCATCACCACGGGCGATTTTTTTTGAAATCCCTGTGCCGCCGCAGACATTACAGTGAAATTCCAAATCCGGCTCCTTGAGTTTTCCGTCCATCGTTGGCGCCCCGGCAAGAATGTCAAAATACGCTTCACTCTTGGACTTTACAACGTTTGGCGAGGTCCGCACAACGCCCGCGCCTCGGTCAGCAGCCGCGGCAGCAGGACCGAAAAATCAGGCAGCCGCGGCGTCAACCCGACCGCTGCCAGTCGCTCAATACTGCCGGTCAGGATCGGCATATCTCCTGGCCGCATCCGCGCAGGGTCCACCTCGACGCGAACCGCGACGCCGCTGGCGGCGATCAGCCCGTCCAACAGGTCGCCCAAACGATAAGCCCGCCCGCTGCAAACGTTCACCACCGGCCAAGACCAATCAGGCATCGCGGCGAGGCCCAACAGCAGCCGCGCCGCTTCTTCGACATCCAGAAAATCGCGTTCCGCCGACAAATCACCCACGCGTAACACAGGCTCCGGACCCACGATCTGCCGCGCGAACGAAGGCAACGCCAATTCGCCAGGCATCCCCACGCCCACCGGGTTGAACAACCGCGCGACAAGCACCGGCTGGCCCCGCATGGCAGCGGCAAAGCCCAACAGAGTCTGCGCGCACTTCGCCACTGCATAATCGGACCGCGGCGCACAAGGAAAGGTTTCCACAACCGGCTGAGCGTCCGCCGGAACGATCCCGTATTCCGCTGCCGAACCAACCAAAATCACCCGTGGCGGCGACCGCGCGTCAGCCGCCGCCCCCAGCAGTTCCGCCGCCAGCACGGTATTCGTGTCGATACAAGACCGAGCATCCAGGCTCCGCGCCGCACCGGCGCAGTGCAGCACCACGTCGGGCCGGGCGGTGCCGATCGCCATTGCGAAATCCGCCTTCGTCCAGGGTGCCGGCCCAAGCGCCACCTCATCCGGGCTGGACGCCTTTAGCGCCCGCGTCACCCGTGTCACCGTCCAACCGGTGGCGGCGGCCACAACGTGCCGGCCCAGAAACCCGGTCGCCCCGGTCAACAACAGGCGCATTATTCAACCGGGCGTGGAGATGAAGGCTTGCGGGTCGCGCTCGACCATGGCCTGAGCCTCGGCGAAATCCTCCGGCCGGCCGATGTCCAGCCAGAAGCAATCCTGACTGTGGCAGAACACGCCCTTACCTGATTGCTGCATCGTCTGCATCAGGGCCGGCATGTCCAGTGGCTCCCCCGGCACAACGAACGGCCGCACCGCATCGCGCCGCAGCACGTAAAGGCCCATGCTCACCAGGTGCTGATAGGTCGGCTTCTCGCGGTAGCCGGTCATCCGCATCGTATCATCGACCTCCAGCAGCCCGAACTCGGACCGCAGCTCCCGCCGGTAGGTTCCGATCGTCGCGTCGGCGCCCCTGGCGCGATGGTCGGCCAGCATGGCACCCATATCGAGTGTGGTCAGCAGGTCGCCATTGGTCAGAAAGAAGTCCTCGCCCAGCCGGTCCAGCACCAGGCCAATCGGACCAGCGGTGCCCAACGGCCGGTCCTCGACGCTGTAGGTAATCGACAAACCAAATCGGCTGCCGTCGCCAAAGAACGCTTCCAGCAGATGGCGCAGATGGTTCACCGCCAGGATGACCTCGCTCACCCCGGCCGCACGAAGCTGGTGCAGCAAAATCTCCAGCACCGGTTTGTCGCCCAGCGGCATCAGCGGCTTGGGGAACAATGCGGAGTAAGGGTGCAAACGCGAGCCCTTGCCGCCCGCCATGATGATCGCTTGCATCAGACGGTGTACCGTTCGGACGCATAAAGCTCGGGATGCGCCGACACGAACGCGATCGCCCGCATCAGGCCATCGTCTAACGAGGTCGCCGGCCTCCATTGCATAAGCCGCGCCGCCTTCCGGTTGTCCGACACCAGCTTCATGACCTCGCTCTTTTCGGGCCGGTCGCGGGCCGCATCATGTACGATCGGCTTATTGCACCGCATCAATCCCAGGATGCGGTGCGCGAAGTCGCCGATACTGAAGGTTTCGCCCGTGCCCAAATTGATCGTCTCGCCCAGGACGCCGGGCATGACGGCCGCACGCATGAATCCGTCCACCGTGTCCGCGACAAACGTCATGTCCCGCTGCGGCGTCAGTCCGCCCAGATGTATGGCATCGCGAGCCAATGCCTGGGAAATGATCGTCGGAATAAAGGCACGGGCTGATTGCCGCGGACCAAAGGTGTTGAAAGGGCGGATGGTAACAACCGGCGTATCGAACGACCGAAAATAAGACTCGGCGATCTTGTCGGCGCCGATCTTGCTGGCGGAGTATGGCGACTGCCCCTGCAACGGGTGATCCTCGTCGATCGGCTCGCGTATCGCCGTGCCGTAAACCTCCGACGTACTCGTGTGAATCACGCGCTGTGTGCCCAGCCGCCGGGCGGCTTCCAGCACGTTCAAAGTGCCTTCCACGTTGGCGCGGACATACGACCGGGGCGCGACGTACGAGTATGGGATTGCGATCAGCGCGGCCAGATGCAGGACGATGTCCTGGCCCTCCATGGCGCGGAACACGAAGTCGCTGTCTTCGATATTTCCCGCCGTGATGGTCAACCGCGCCTGCGACTCCGGTGGCAGAAAGGCGAGATTTCCGATCGACGACAGAGCATTATAATGCACCATCGCGGTCACATGCGCGCCCGCATTCACCAACGCCTCGGTCAGATGGCTGCCGATGAAGCCGGCCGCTCCGGTAACCAGCACCCGCTTGCCCTTGATCATATCCGCTCCTGTCCCGCGACCGTCGAACGCTATAGCCCAATCATCCAAGGCCGCATCAACCCTTAACCCGAAGCAGCCATGCTCTAACCGGTGCCGCTCGGGGCCGCAACTCCGGCGGACCCGACCCGCGCGGCCCAGCCGATGCGGCTGCGCAGCAGGGTGGACGGCGTCACAAGCGCGTTAACCGCGGCGGTGCGCCGGACCAGCGAAGTTGCCTGCATCCGCACCAGATGCGTGGTCCCCGGCACCGGCTTGTGTAGGTAACCATGCGCCACGACCTCGGCATTCCAGGACCAGTCCTCCAGGCCAAAGCCTGCCGCGAGATCCGTTCGGCGATACGGGACCTGCAGATACGTGTCCCGCGACGCGAAACTCAGCGAGGTCCAAAGGTTGCGGATGCCAAGCGTGACCCAGTCACCCTCGATCTGCTCCATATCGGGATGGATCAGCCAGTAAGGTGCTTGTTTTGACCCGAAATACAGGCTTGCCTCCGGATGCCAGACCACCAGCCGAGACTCCGCCATCGCCGCTTGATATGCCGCCAGAAGCCAATGCGGGCC
>JAYUEJ010000711.1:0-10370 GCA_043739265.1 Rhodopila sp.
GCGTAGGTTAGCGCCTGCGTAATGATCGACAGATAGACCCCGGTGACGCGTGAGCGGAATGCCAGCCAGCCGAACACACCGGCCAGCACCGCCGGCACCAGCATCGCCATCAGCATCGCGAAACCAAACCATTCGAAGCCGAACCAATACCAGGGAAGCTCTTTCCAGCCCAGGAACACCATGAAATCCGGCAGGTTCGGATTGCCATAAACGCCTCGGGTCCCAATCTGCCGCATCAGGTACATACCCATCGCGTAGCCACCCAACGCAAAGAACGCCGCATGCCCAAGCGAGAGAATACCGGCAAAACCCCAGACCAGATCGACAGCGAGGGCGAGCATGGCAAAGCACAGATACTTCCCCCCCAGCGCCAACACGTAAGTCGGCACATGCACCGCGGAACCCGCCTCGGTCACTTGGTTCAGCAGTGCCAATACAACGGCCACACCAAGAACGACACCAATCACCAGGTAATCGCGTTTCATGTCTCCACCGCCCGCCCCTTGAGCGGGAACATACCGCGCGGATTGCGCTGCACGAACAAGATCAACAAGACCAGCACGACGATCTTGCCCAAAACCGCACCGGCGATCGGTTCCAGGAACTTGTTGACGATACCCAGGGTCAGCGCCCCCAGGGTCGTGCCCCAAAGATTGCCGACGCCACCGAACACCACGACCATGAAGCTGTCGATAATATATCCCTGCCCCAGATTGGGCGACACGTTGTCGATCTGCGACAGCGCCACACCGGCCATCCCGGCAACGCCCGACCCAAGCCCGAATGTCAGCGCATCGATCCACGGCGTGCGAATACCCATCGCCGCGGCCATTCGGCGATTCTGCGTGACCGCGCGCATCCGCAGACCCAGTGGCGTATAGCGCAACGCCGCCATCAGGGCCGCAACCACCAGGAACGCAAACAAAATGATATACATGCGGTTCCAGGTCAGCGTCAGGCCGCCCAATTGGGTCGCACCGCTCATCCAGCCAGGCGTATCGACGTCGCGGTTATTCGCCCCGAACAAAGAACGAACCACCTGCTGCAGAACCAACGAAAGCCCCCAGGTCGCCAGCAAAGTCTCCAACGGCCGCCCGTACAACCATCGGATCAGGCTACGCTCCACCGCCACGCCAATCGAGCCTGACACAAGAAACGCGGCCGGTACGGCGATCAAAAGACTGATGCCATACAGCGAGGGGAGATAGGCATGCATCAACTGCTGAACGACGAACGTTACATAGGCGCCGATCATTACCATCTCGCCATGCGCCATGTTGATGACACCCATGACGCCGAACGTGATCGCCAAGCCCGCCGCCGCCAACAGCAGCACCGAACCCAGGCTGATCCCGTAATAAACACTCTGTGCGAGGCTCCAGATTTGCAGCACGCGATCGATCGAAACCACCGCCGCGCCCGCCGCATCGGCCACCGGCCCGGACTGACCCGCCAACGTCGAGAGTAAACTCCGAGAATCCTGATCGCCCCGCGTACGCAACACCCCGACCGCCGCCATCCTGATGTCCTGGCTCGCTGCTGGATCAGACAAAATTGCCGCGGCCCGCGCCTGCTCCATCCGCATTTTCACCGGCGCGTCCGTTTCCTTCGCCAGCGCGCGGTCGAGTGCTGGTATCGCCGCCGGATCATGCGATGTGAACACTGCCTGCGCGGCATCCAGGCGCACCGAAACGCTCCGATCGAACAGCCGCAAGCTGCCAAGCGCTGCATCGATCGCGCCGCGAACAGAGTTGTTCAGGCGAACCGGCTTCGCTCCAACACCCGCGCCGGTCACAGGTTCGCCGGTCGCGGCATTGATGAAACCGTTGTCAGCCGCCTTGATCAACAGCATCGGTTCGGATGTGAAATAAAGACGCCCATCCTGCAATGCGGCAATAATCGTCGCGGCGCGTGGGTTTCCCGATAGCGCCAGAGTCTCGATCCCCTGGCGCACACCGTTGTAGCTGCCCGACGCCAGCGCCGCCAACGGGTCGTCGGCATGCGCCGCCAGTGGCCAGCAGATCCCCGAAAGCAGCAGCAAAACCAGCCAGCGCGCCATGAAAAGCCCCGTCAAAAAAACAAAGGGGGCGGCCGGGAGGAAATCGGCCGCCCCCTTCCTGGCAATCAGGCTGTCAGGCCTTCTTGCCGGCGGTGCATGTGCCGGTCTTCACGTTGAACGCACCACATTTTAAGGGCGCCCGCCAGTCGCCGATCAGGTCCTTGGTATCCGCGACATACGGCGACCATTCCTGCGCGACCACGAGGCCCGGAGTCTGCGACACCGTGTTGAACTGACCGTCAGCCTGAATTTCGCCGATCAGCACAGGCTTGGTAATGTGATGGTTCGGCATCATGGCCGAATACCCACCGGACAGGTTCGGCACCGAAACGCCGATCATTGCTTCAATGACTTCATCCGGGTTAGTGGTCTCGGCCTTCTCGACGCCCTTCACCCACATATTGAAGCCGATGTAATGCGCTTCCATCGGATCGTTGGTAGTACGTTTCGGGTTCTTGGTGTACTTCTTCCAATTTTCGATAAAGGCCTTGTTATCGGCGTTATCCATACTCTGGAAGTAGTTCCACGCCGCCAGATGGCCAACCAGCGGCCTGGTATCGATGCCGGCGAGTTCTTCCTCACCGACGCTGAATGCGACGACGGGAATATCGGTCGCCTTGATACCCTGGTTACCCAACTCCTTATAGAACGGAACGTTGGCGTCGCCATTGATCGTGGAGACCACCGCGGTCTTTTTACCGGCGCTGCCGAATTTCTTGATCGAGGCAACGATATTCTGCCAATCGGAATGACCGAACGGCGTGTAGTTGACCATGATGTCCTCGGCGGCGACACCCTTGGACTTCAGGTAGGCTTCCAGGATTTGATTTGTGGTGCGCGGGTAAACGTAGTCGGTACCCGCCAGAACCCAGCGCATCACCTTGTTTTCCGCCATCAGGTAATCCACCGCCGGGATCGCCTGCTGATTCGGCGCCGCGCCGGTGTAGAAAACGTTGCGGCTGCATTCCTGCCCCTCATACTGCACCGGATAGAACAGGATGCTGTTCAGTTCCTCGAACACCGGCAGCACGGACTTCCGCGACACCGAGGTCCAGCACCCGAACGTCGCGGCGCACTTGTCCACCGAGATAAGCTGACGCGCCTTCTCGGCGAACAGCGGCCAGTTCGAAGCCGGATCGACCACGACAGCCTCCAGCTTCTTGCCCAACAGCCCGCCCTTGGCGTTCTGCTGCTCGATCAGCATCAACATGACGTCCTTCAGCGTGGTCTCGCTAATTGCCATGGTGCCGGACAGAGAATGCAGAATGCCGACCTTGATGGTGCCGCCGGTCGCCTGCGCTGCCGCCGGCGAGGTCGCGGATTTAACCGCACCGACCGCGGCAAGCATCGCGGCGGCCATACCGAGACGGCCGAGACCGCGACGGGAAAGAATGGGTTCGTCCAATGACATCAGCGCCTGTTCCTGTGCCTGTTGTTGTTGTTTCGGTTTCCCCGTCTGACGGACGGCCACAGGATACCATGCAATCAACGTGCCATTGGAACCGACCACAAGCGGCTGCCGTTATGGGCGCAACAGGCCGATCCCTGAGTCAGAGAGCGTGCCAAGCCAAGGCACAAGACGATCCAATTCACCCATTTGCCTAAGAATTCGCCAATATCCGCAGGCGAGGCGCACACAGGAATGCCCCATTTTTAAGCCACAGGCGCCATACTCCCCGTTTTGGCGCGATGGCGAAACTGGTTTAGGTTAACGCCACAAAACCTGACCTGGGGAAACCGATGGCCAAAATCATCATCGCCGACAATCCACTGAACGAAATCACCATCGCAAGGGAATTGCTGCCGCCCGATCTCGACGCGGTCGTCGCCCGCCACGGCACGCCGGAATTCCAGGCTGCTTTGGCCGATGCCGTCTGCCTCGTCGGCTTCGGCGAAGGCACCATGGACGACGCCTTCTACAAATCCGCCCCGAACCTGAAGCTCGTGCAACTTCTCTCCGCCGGATACGACCGTTGCGACATCGAGGCCGCCCGGCGCGCCTTGGTGCCGATCTGCAACAACGGCGGCGCCAACTCCACGGCGGTGTCCGAGCACGCGATCCTGCTGATGCTGGCGGTCTGCCGGCGCATCGTCTGGCAGCACACCAATGTCGCGGCCGGCCGCTGGCGCGGCAACAACGTCGATGACATCAAACTCTATGAACTCAAGGGCCGCACGCTTGGCATCGTCGGGCTGGGCACCATCGGCAAGAAGACCGCCCGCCTTGCGCAGGCGTTCGGCATGCATGTGCAGTATTACGACACCACCCGCCTGACCGAGGAACAGGCCGATGCCATGGGCGTGCGCTTTTCCTTGTTCGAGGAAGTGCTGCGCACCTCCGACGTCGTCTCGCTGCACGTTCCGCTGAGCAAACAGACGCAGCACATGATGGGTGCGGCGCAGTTCAAGATGATGAAGCCCACCGCCTACCTGATCAACACCTGCCGCGGCCCCGTCGTCAATGAACCCGCCATGATCGAGGCGCTGCAGAACGGCACCATCGCCGGCGCCGGCCTGGATGTGTTCGATCAGGAGCCGCCGCCGCCCAACAATCCGCTGTTCGCGCTGCAAAACGTGGTCCTGACCGCGCACTTCGCCGGCCCCACCCGGGACAACCAATACACCCGATTCCGCAACGCGTTCGACAATTGCCAACGTGTGATCCGTGGCGACAAGCCGCTTTGGGTCATTCCTGAATTGCAGGACTAACCGCCGTCTGGGCTGGCCGTGTCTCCGGCATGGCCAGCCAGACCGTCATAAAGCCGATGAAGCCAACACCGGCGAGCACCAGGAATGCGACCTGCATCCCCGCCGCATCGGCGATACCGCCGGACATGGTCGTGCTGACCGCGGCGCCGAGGAACATGGCCAGCCCCAGCATTCCCATGCACAGGTTGAAATGCGAAGTCCCTCGGGTCAAATCCGCTGCCAGCAGAGGAAACAGCACCCCGAACACCGCGGCACTGATGCCGCTGACCGCCTGACCCATCACCAACGGCCATGATCCCGGCAGTACCGCCAACAGCAAACCGCGCACCGGCAGCGCGCCCCACCCCAAAAGCAGCAACCGCCTGCGTCCGATTCGCTCCGCCGCTCGGCCGACCCACGGCGACACGATCGCCACGACGAACTGCGGCACGACGATGCACGCGGCAATGATCAGGTTGGCGAAATGTCCGGCCCGCATCGTCACCGCCGCCCCGGCCAATGGCAGCATCGCCGCGTTGGACAGGTGGAACAGCATCACGCAGAGACCGAAGATCAACAGGCGGCGATCGGCCAACAACCGCTTCAGCCCGGCGACATCCATCACCCGGCTGGTCGTCTGCGTGCGCGCATGCTGGCCGGCCCTGATCGACCACAGCGCGACCAACGCTGGTACGCACAGTGCCGCGGTCAGCAGAAAGACGAACCGCGACGAAAAATACGCGCCCGTCGCGCCCATCACCGCGGCCGCCAATCCGTTGCCGATCGACGCGTAGCGTGCGTTGCGCCCCAGCCGCTCCCCCAGCCCGGCATGGCCCGCCAGGTGCAGGCTGATCGCCGCGATCGCCGGCGTGATCACGCAACTGGCGAAGCCGTGCAGTATCTGCGCGATCAACACCGGCAACTGCTCCGGCCACACCGCCAGAAGCAGCGCGGCGACGATAATGCAGACCAGCGCGCCCGCCGCCGCCGCCCGTTTGTTGCGCATCGCGTCAACCAATATACCCGCCGGAAGCTGGCTGATCAGCGATGTCATCGTGCCCAGTGTCAAAGCGAACCCGATCTCGACCTGGGTCCATTGATGGGTGGTGAGATAGACGGCGACGAACGGCCCAAACCCGGTTTGAACGTCGGCGACAAAGAAATTAACCAGATCGAGCGCTCTGTCGTTATTTTTACGAAATAAAACCACCCGTCGCATCACACGATCAGGGCGACGGCGGAGTGGGATCGGCCGGTGTTACGACGGCCGCGGCCTTGTTTGGACTGCGAAACTCCGGCGCCGCCTTGATCTGGTCCTGTGTCAGCTCCAACACGATTTTGCGCCTGGCGTCCGCCGGGGTGAAATGCAGTGCGCTCCAATGCACCGCCACCTTGCGGTTGCCCACACCCATGAAGCCGCCGAAGTCGATGATGGCGGCCTGAGGCTGGCCGTTCGCATCCACCAGCACATCCACCAGGCGGCCGATATCCTCGCCCTCCGGGTCCGACACGCGTTGCCCCAGAATGGCCCCCGCGTCCACCGGTGCCACGGACTGAACCGCGGTTTGCGGCGGCGTTTCGTCGGCTCCGGCAGCCGAACAGGCCAGCAGACCGACGGCTATTCCAGCAACCAAAGCCGATCGTCGCATCCACGCCTCCAGATCAGACGGCGAAGGTCGGCGGCGTTTGAAATCCGATCAAGCAATTGTTTGCATTAACTCGATCACGTTGTGTTGGGGTTGGCGGCCGGCAGGGTCCCTCGCGCGCCAGCGAACGAGGACAGCACGATTCCGGCGGCGATCAGGCCAATCCCGACCGCGTGATAAACCTGGAAGCGTTCATGCAAAAACAGCACGGCCAGAACACTGCCGAACAACGGCATCAAATGCAGCGATTGCCCCGCCGGTCCAGAGCCGATCAATTCGACCCCGCGATTGAAAAACAGGTAGGCGACGAACGACGGCAGCACAGCCGTGTAGGCGATCGCCAGGTACGATGGCGCCCCGCCATGGATCCGCGCACCGGCGATGAACTCCCACACCATGAAGGGCAGCATCATGACGGACCCGATCCCCATGGCGGCGACCAGAAAGCTCAACGGATGCACCAGCGGTCGTTTGCGCAGCATGACGCAATAGAGGGCGTAGATCGCCAGGGCGGCCAAAACCCACATGTCGCCGCGGTTCAGTCGCAGATGCACCAGCACGTCGAACGATCCCCCGGCGGCGATGGCGGCAACACCCAGCAAGGACACCAGCACCCCCAGGGATTGCCGAACCGCCGGCCGTTCCCGGAACAGCAGATAAGCCCACACGATGATGATCAGCGGCGTGACCGACTGCAGCAGCAGCACATTCAGCGCCGTGGTGCTCGTCAGGCCGATATAGGACATCGTGTTGTAAGACGCGATGCCGGTCGCCGACAGCACCAGCATCACCTTCCAGTGGCGCAGCATCAGCGGCAGGTCGGTTCGCAGCCGAGGCCAGGCAAAGCCAACCGCGATGACGAACGCCCCGGTCCAGCGCCAATACGCCAGCGCCACGGGCGGCACCTGCCCGGCCAGCCCGCGCGCCAGCACGATGTTGCCCGCCCAAAACAGATTGGCCGCCGCAAGCAGCCCCCAGGGCGAATTCCAGAATTTTCGATGCATACGCCAGTCACCATAGTGGGAACGGCGGGCTTGGAAAGAGATCGATCCTGAGGTTTGCTCTCGCCCATGCGACAGATCATGTTGAAGAGCGAGACGGACTGGGAAGGCTGGCGCCAGGCGGCACGCGCCCTGGTTCTGGCGGGTACCGCCCCCGAGGACCTGACATGGTCGGTCGGCGGCACCATCGGCGTCCTATCCGACGGATCGGGCACCTTCCCTGTGCCGCGCGCGCTGGTATCGCTGGCCGCACTGGCGATCCAGGCGCGCGACCCGGAACGGTTCGGGCTGCTCTACAGCCTGGTCTGGCGGACGCATGCCGGGGACCAGCCGCCGGAGGACGATATCGACCTTTTGCTGGTGCGGCGCATGGCGCTGGCCGTGCGAGCCGACGCCCATCGGATGCGCACCAACATGCGATTCCTGCCGGTGGCGGAGGACGGCGGAACGCGTTTCCTCGGCTGGTTCGAACCAGCGCATTTCGTGCTGCAGGCGAACGCCCAACGGATGGCGCGTCATTATCCTGAATTGATCCTGTCGATCGTGACGCCGGACGGCGCGGCGCATCGGGACGGGTCCTCGCTGCTGTTCGGCTCCGGTCTTCGCCACGCCGCGGACGACGACGCGCTGCTTGCCTGGTGGGACATCCACCGCGACAGGCTGCTTGAGCAGGCGACCTCCGAGGTCTCGATCCCGGAGGCCGAGACCTTTGAGGATTCTCCCTGGCCGCCCGACCGCCCGGCGCCGGGTCCGGTCGTCTTGCATACCAGGCCCGACCCGATCTTGCTTCGGGCGGCGAAGGACGCGTCCGCCTGCCAGCGCTGCCCGCTCTACGAACCGGCAACCCAATCCGTATTCGGCGAGGGGCCGGCCGACGCCGCGGCGATGTTCGTCGGCGAACAACCGGGCGACCAGGAGGACACGATCGGACGTCCGTTCGTCGGCCCCGCCGGCCAGATCATGGATCGCGCCCTGGAGGACGCCGGCATCGATCGCCGCACGATCTACATCACCAATGCCGTCAAGCACTTCAAGTTCATGCAACGCGGCAGGCGCCGCATCCACCAAACGCCGGAAGTGCCGGAAATCCGGGCCTGCGGCTTCTGGCTGGATATCGAGCGGGCGCATCTCCGGCCCCGCCTGATCGTCTTGATGGGCGCCTCGGCCGCCCGAGCGGTGCTTGGACGAGCGGTGACGATCAGCCGGGAACGCGGCCAACCGATCAGCATGGCGGATGGGCAAACCGTGTTCGTGACGATTCACCCGTCGTACTTGCTGCGGCTGCCGGACAAGGCGGCCAAGGCCCGCGAATACGAGGCTTTCGTGCGCGACCTGCGCTCGATCCGCACGCTGTTGGAGGCGGTTTAGTCCCGTTGGAGCAGCTCGATCGAAACGTTCTGCGGCGCGGTCAGGAACGCGATCTGCACACCCGGCCGGTTGGTGGTGACGTCCATCGTGAAGGTCACGCCTTTCGCCTTCAGTTCGGCGACGGCCGCCTTGATGTCGCTGACCGTCAGGCCGAAATGATCCAATCCGAAATAGGGCGATGACGGCGCATCGGCGGCTTTGCCCGGTTGGGCCTTGGCGATAAACACCTTTTGGCCAGCCAGATTGAGGTCGATTCGCATGGACCCGTCTGCCATCGGCGATCTGATCACCTCGGCCCCCAGTTTGTCCTGGTACCATGCCGCCGTTGCCTCCGGATCGGGCGAGCGCAGATGGATGTGTTCCCAATTGAATTTGGTCATGTTTCCCTGGGGGCGTGTGGTTGAGCGGCATTAATTCACCGCGGCCCGGTCAGGGCAAGAGGCAGGCTGGTTCGTGTGGCCAGAGGCAATGTGCGAGAGACTCTTGCATCACGATGGTGGACCGGCTAGTTCACCCCACCGACGCGACAGGCGCTTGCGCTTGCAGGACTGGAGAGGTGCCAGAGCGGTCGATCGGGGCGGTCTCGAAAACCGTTGAACGTGTGAGCGTTCCCAGGGTTCGAATCCCTGCCTCTCCGCCATAATGTCACTATCGCATTGACAACACATAAAACTGTGGCCTAACAGGGCCTTACGGCATCTCGACTGGTCCAAACAGGATGTCCATATGGTGTTCCTCATGGCCCGCCCCGCCAAGGTTTCAGGCAGCCGCTTCCCGCAATGCAGCAATTTCAGAAAGGGCTTCGGTATGAGCAGTTTTGCCCCTCGCACCCCCTGTCTGGCCTAGTGATGCTTCCCGCCTTCGCTCAGACCCGCGCCGCGTCTCGCCATGACCGCCGCGCCATCGTCGCGAGTGCCGCCCCGACCGCGATTGATTAACGCCGCTAACCGAAACTGCCGATAACAGCGGATAGCCCACTCGCCGCAACCGAAACCGCCGTCCATTTTGCGGCGCGTTTGTTGAAGAAGGAAGATTGGTGCAGCGAATACAGGCTTCCCATAAGGTCGTCATTCATCTCCGAAATCGCGTTCTGGAAATCTTCCTCGGACGCACTCCAACCCGGTAAATTTATCCCATTCCGGATGAAATCGCCACGACCCACGACAGGCAAACCAGTGGCAACTTCCCCTTTGCTCGCACACAGCCACAACCATGCGGCCCAGAGGCCCGAGATACACGCGCATAAGGCAAACGCGAAGGCTATGGATCGCATTTTTGGTCCTAGGTTATGCAGGCGTTGGGCTGTCCCGCCTCGGCTGTTACGTCATTAGCCTTATCGGCGATGGGCGCAACGGTGCAACTGCCCAGCCGGTCATCGCGCGTTCGTCTACTAGGATCATTGCGATGCTTCGATGCGCCAAGCCATCGTCCGCGTCGTGGAACCGGATGCGGCGCAAATGCACCGGGTAGTCCCGGCTGGTGCGAAGACCGTCCAGTGCAATGGTTTGGCCGGCGATCACGCCGGTGGTCCGATCGGTGGGCGCGGAATAGACCCGATGGGCGCTCAGATTGGACTTGGCGCGCGTGACGAAAAAGGCGCCCGCCTGA
>JAYUEJ010000712.1:0-3447 GCA_043739265.1 Rhodopila sp.
GTTTGCTGCCCAGCCGAGATCGATTTTTCGATCTCCCCCCAGGCCGCGATGTTGGCCGCGAACAGCGCCAACCCAAGATTGGCCCCGAGCGAGAAATCGCCGCCCTCATTATAAATCACCATCGCCTTGAACCGCGCCCGCACAAGGTCGATCGACTGACCCAGCAACGCGATGGTCTTGTCGTCCAACGCATTCGACTTGGAGGTGAACTCAAAACACACCACCCCGTCGCCAATATCCCACAACGCGGCAGAGCCATTCCGCAACACCGGTTTGCCGGCCAGCTTGATATCCTCAAGCAACAACACCCCCGGCGCTCGGACAACATCGCGATAAACGCCGTCGGCCCCCAGATACTGCCGCTTCCCAGCGTCCACCCGGTAGAACGGCTTCCCCGCCGCATTCGCCAGCAACGCCGGCACCGTCATGCCCCTGGCGGTCAACTGCTCTACCAGCCAGGCCGATCCCAGCTTGTCCGCCAGTTCGAACGGACCCCATTTCCAGGCATACCCCAGCCGCATCGCCTCATCGATGTCGGCGATCGATCCGGCCGCCTCGGGGATCAACGTCGCGGCATAGGCAATCGTCTGCGCCAGCACGCGAAACGCATAGGTGCCGACTTTTCCCGGAGTGGACAGCAGACGGCGAAGATCCCGCCCAGCCGCGTCGATCTCCGGCAGCAGCGGCTTCTGCTCCGGCCGGTATTCCCCGGTTTTCAGGTCGATCGCCAGCATGGCACGCCCGCCACCGGAACGATCCATCCGGTAGAAACCGCCCTTGCCCTTCCGCCCGGTCAAGCCTTGCGCGATCATCCGCCCGATCAGCGGCACATCCCGGTCTATACTATGGAACGCATCGGATTTCGGCAGCACCAAGCGCATCGAGGCATTCACCTGCGGCCCCAGATCGATGCCGACCAAATCCATCAGCCCGAACACGCCGGTCTTCGGAATCCCCATCGGCCGGCCGACAATGGCGTCGGCTTCCTCCACCGTCAGCCCCTGGTCGATGGCCTCGATCAGCGCAAGCTGTAACCAGTAGATCCCCAGCCGGTTGGCGATAAACCCCGGACTGTCCTCACACCGCACGACGCTCTTGCCCAGCGCCATGTCGGCGAATCCGGCAACGGCCGCAACCGTGTCCGCCGCCGTCTCCGGTCCAGAAACGATTTCCAGCAGCCGCATATAGCGCGGCGGATTGAAAAAATGCGTAATCAGGAAGTCGCGCCGGAACGCCTCGCTCATGCCTTCGGTCAGCACCTTCAACCCGATGGTGGACGTGTTGGAACTGATCGCGCTGCCGGCTCGGCGTACCGTTTCCAACCGGCGATACAGCGCCTGCTTGATGTCGGTGCGTTCCAGCACCGCCTCCACGATCCAGTCGCAATCGGCCAACTTGCCCAGATCGTCCTCCAGGTTGCCGGTTTCCACCAGATTCGCCGCGCCGTCATGCATGAATGCCGCGGGTTCCGCCTTGCGCAACCGTGCCACCGCCGCTTCCGCCAGGGCATTGCGATTCCCGCCATCCTTCGGAACAATATCCAGCAGCACCACCGGCACCCCGGCATTGGCGACCTGGGCGGCTATGCCCGCCCCCATCGTGCCGGCCCCGATAACCCCGACCTTGCGAATACGGCCGGCCATCACACGCGTTCCAGGATCGTGGCGATGCCTTGCCCGCCGCCGATGCACTGGCTCGCCAGCGCATACCGCCCGCCCGTCCGCGCCAGCAGCGACGCCGCCTTGCCGGTGATGCGCGCCCCGGTCGCCCCCAGCGGATGACCCAGCGCGATCGCCCCGCCGTCCAGATTCAAAATCTCATCCCGAATGCCCAGTTCTCGGGCACACGCCAGCGCCTGACTGGCAAACGCCTCATTCAACTCAACCACGTCGATCGCCCCGATCTCCAGCCCGGCCCGAGCCAGCGCCTTCTTCGTTGCCGCGACCGGCCCGATCCCCATGATCTCCGGCGCGCAGCCGGCAACCGCGATCGACTTAATCCGAGCCAGCGGCTGAAGCCCGTGTTTCTCGGCATAGCTCTCGCTGCACACCAGAACCGCGGCGGCGCCATCGGTCAGCGGCGACGACGTCCCGGCGGTGACGGTGCCGTCCTTGTCGAACGCCGGCTTCAACCCGGCCAGGGTTTCCGCCGTGGTATCCGGACGGATGCAGCCATCCTGCGCCACACTGCCGGTCTTGCCGGTAATCGCCACGATCTCATCATTGAAAAGACCGGCGGCGACGGCGGCGGCGGCGCGCTGGTGGCTGCGCACGGCGAACGCCTCTTGTTCGGCACGCGGAATTTGCCACTTGCGCGCAACGTTTTCCGCCGTTTCGCCCATACCGATATAAGCTGCCGGCATTGCCTTCATCAGCGCCGGATTCAGCAGCGGATTATACCCCATCATCGGCACCCGGCTCATGCTCTCCAGCCCGGCACACACAAAAACATCGCCCGCGCCCAGCGCGATCTGCCCGGCGGCGATGTGGATCGACTGCATCGACGACCCGCAAAAACGATTGACCGTCACGCCGGCCACCGACAGCGGCAGGTCCGCCAGCAGCCCGATCAGCCGCGCGACGTTCAGCCCTTGCTCGCCCTCGGGGAAGGCACAGCCCAGGATGATGTCCTCGATATCCTCCGGATTGACCCCGGTCCGGCTGATCAGCGCCCGCACCACCTGCGCCGCCATGTCATCCGGACGAATTCTGGCGAGGCCGCCCTTGCCGGCGAAATGGAAGGGCGAGCGGACATACCCGGCGATTACCGCTTTGGTCATGGCAGTCTCCTGTAAATTAGGCGCTCGCGGCGCTGCGGGCGCGCGGGGCCGGGATTTTCAGCGCCGCCTCGGTCTGGGCGGTGATGTCGGCAAGTTCGGACAGGGCTTCATCCACCGCCTGCCGCTGCGCCATAAGCTGGACGCGGCGTTTGGCGATCGATCCCAGCAGCAGCTTCAGTTGCGCGTGCTGAGTGATATCGGTGTCGTAAAGGTCGAGATAGTCCTTGATGGTACTCAGCGAAAAACCCAGCCGCTTGCCGCGCAGTATCAGGATCATGCGGGCGCGGTCACGAGCAGTATAGACCCGCGTCGTCCCGGCACGCCGCGGCGTGATCAGGCCTTTATCCTCATAGAAACGGATGGCGCGCGCCGTCATCCCAAGCTCGCTCGCCATCTCGGTGACCGTGTAGAGCTGCCCGTATGTCATGGTGTTTTACTTTACCTCAGGTTAACCTATAGGTCAACCAGATAACGTCGAATTTGCAGCGGCGGTTGCCTCCGCCACCAACTCCTTGCGTGACAACTTGCCGATCACGGTCTTGGGCAGGCTGGTCCTGATCTCCACCCGCACCGGCAATTCGATGGCGGAGATATGGTCGCGCAGGAATTCACGCAGTTCGTCGCCGGTGCGGAATTCGCCGGCCCGCAGCGTCACGAACGCCAGCGGC
>JAYUEJ010000713.1:0-10359 GCA_043739265.1 Rhodopila sp.
GGTCGATACGAGGCGGCGATGCTGCGTTCTGGCCGGCAGCCAGACCGCGCATTTTATGCTGGCGGTCGGCCCCATATCTGATCAGGGGACCAAACCTTATCCAGAGACCAAACCAGAGATCGCAATGGATACCGGAGTCTATCGGGGTGGCGGGATCATCTCCGAACATAACGTGGAAGCGAAGGCGCGCACCTCCGGCCTTTATTCCAGTGCGTTAGGGGCGCACTCACTCCTGCCCTACGCCGCCTTCGTCACATTCTTTCCCCACCTGATCGCCGGCCCCATCGTCCGGCCGTCCGACATCCTGCCGCAACTGGCGTCCGTGAGCCTCGCCCGACCACGGGTTCGCAATCTCGCCGACGGAATCCTGATTTTCCTCCTTGGGCTCGGCAAGAAACTTGTGCTGGCCGACCTGTTCGGCGGGTTCGCCGACATTGGGTTCGACGCCGCCGCGCACGGTGCCGCGTTGACGTTCTTCGAAGCGTGGTACGCCACTCTGTCCTACGGCCTGCAAATCTACTTCGATTTTTCCGGCTACTCCGACATGGCCATCGGCCTCGCCCGGATGCTGAACGTCCATTTTCCGCTGAACTTCGACAGCCCCTATCAGGCCACCGACATCGCGGCGTTCTGGCGGCGCTGGCACATCACGCTGGGTGCGTTCCTGCGGGATTATTTATATATCCCGTTGGGCGGCAACCGGGTCGGCACCCTGCATCAGACGGCGAACCTGATGGCAACCATGCTGCTGGCCGGGCTGTGGCATGGAGCGGCCTGGAACTTCGTCATCTGGGGAGGGCTGCACGGCCTGTTCCTGGTCATCCATACCCAATACCGCCGCGTGTTCCCGCCGATGCATGCGGCGGCTGCCCATGCCATTACTTTGCTTGCCGTCATCCTCGCCTGGGTCCCGTTCCGTGCGACCTCGCTGGCCGGCACCCTGGCGATGCTGCGCGGCATGGCCGGTTGCAACGGCATCGCGCTGCCGCGCATGATCGTCGCCGCTTTCCCGCCGCTGGCCAGCATCGCGGACCCGGTCGCGGTGATGCCGTTCCTGGGCGACGCCCGCACCCTGAGTTTCCCGGAAGTTTCCGCCTGCCTGCTGCTGGGGTGGCTGATCGTGCTGACCCTGCCGAATGTCCATCGCATGACCGAACGCGCCCGCCACTGGACCCTGACCGGCAGTTTCGCGTTCTCGGTCCAGGCGCTGTTTTTCGCGCCGCACGTCGCCCCGTTCCTGTATTTCCAGTTCTGACCCGGGATGGTCCGCATCCTGTGTTGCTGCTGTGTCTCGCTGGCCGTTTATATTGCCGCGTTCGCCTTCGTTCTGGACCGGCCGCTGACGATAGGTGCGCTGCGCAGCCGCATCGAGGCGAGCGTTCGTCTTGGGCACACCCTCCACCGACCGAAACTGATCATCCTGGCCGGATCGAATGGACCTTATTCGCATCGTTGCGAGACGATCGGGCCGATCATCGACCGCCCCTGCATCAACGCCGGGGCCGCGGTCGGGGTTGGGCTGGACTACCTGTTCACCCGCTGGAAACCGCTGCTGCGCCGGGGCGACATCGTTTATCTGCCGCTGGAGGAGGCGCAGTATGTCCGCCCCCGCGCGACCGCGTTCCTTGGACCGGATGCCGCGATCATGCTGCGCCACGACCGAACCACATTGTGGACCTTGTCGCGGCGGCGGCAGATCGCCGCGGTGTTCGCCTCCGGTCCACGCGACGCCATCATGAGCATGATCGAGGCCGCGTTGTCCGAGGACGGGTTTCACGACCCACGATCCGCGGCCACCGGCGGCACCAACGTTTGGGGCGACCATTTCGGCCACACCGCCGCCTTGGCCGCGCTCAATTTATCCACCCTGCAAGCGATCGCACCCTATCACCCCACCGGCGGGCAAATCAGCCTCGGTTACGGCACGATGCTGGTCGGCGATTTTATCCGGTGGGCCGGCGACCAGGGTGTGCTTGTCGTCGGCGGCCTGCCCACGGGGTTTGCCGACTCACCGATCAGCGACGCAAGCCTGGCCGCGATCCGAGCGATCTACCGCGAAAACGGTGCCGGGTTCCTGGAATTGGCGAACCACAGCCGGTATCCGCGCGCCGCCTTTTTCGACACTCAGGACCACTTGAACGAGGGTGCCCAGATCGGCCACTCGATGCTGGTGGCCGAAGCCTTGATCGCATTCACGGACCAGACACCGGAACCGTCACCGTGACCGGGCAGGTCTGTTGCTGCTTGTCCTGGCAGCGTGCCCGAGCGCGAGAAACGGCTTCCTGTGGTGAATTGCCGCAGGCGACATCGCATACCGACAGCCTGCCGGCCGTCCAACACGCAGCGGCGATGTCCGAGGCCGTGTCGGAAGCGCAGCGGGACGCATTCTCCGACGTATTGTTGACGTTCGGCTCTCGGTCAAACCCACGGCTCATGTCCGCGAATACGCAGAATTTCGACTCTCCGGCGCGCGTGGTGCAGACGTCCAGCGCCTGCGAACCCACCCGGGGCGGCACATTGCGCGGACAGGGCATGCGGTTATCGAGCGGGGACTCGGTCTCGGCGGACGCGATCCGCATGCGCGCCGCGAACAGGTCGTTGTTCGCCGTATCGGCGATCAGCCAGGTGACGGTGCATCCTACCGGTGCCAGGCTGTCGGCGATCACCGGCGGCGTGTACAGATAGAGTTCGAATGGCTGAGGTCCTGCGTTCGCCACGCCAGCGTACAGCAGCAGGCCCCAAACCGAAAGCAACCAAAGCGCTCGCATCAATTGCCCCCTTGGCGCCAGCGGGGCGGGATCAGGTAGCCGGCGGTCGGGTCGGTTATATCCACCACCTCGGTTTTGCCGCTTCGGTAGCGCACGCTGAGCGCCACGGTCCGCCCGAACGGCACGTAGCGAAAAAAAATCTCCTGCGCGGCCGGGTTTGTGTCGGGGCAGGTTTTGTCGGCGGTCAGCCGGTACGACAGGCGAAACAAGCCGTGGCTGCTGAACATAAAAACCACGTAGCTGCCGTTCCCCGCACAGGCGGTCAGACCCATCCGCAGCGCTCCGGCCGAGGCGACGGGCACCCCGAAGTAACGCACTTCGCCGGGGTATTCATTGGCCAACGGCAGCCCGTTCCAGGCCAGCCCGGGATAGGGATCGGGCAGGCGCGCGTTGGCCGCCGCGGCCGACATGCCGAAGGCGATGCCATCGGTCAGGTTGGCGAAATCCGATGCCGTCTGCTGCAAGGCGGGGCGAAAACTCAGCATTGCCCGGTCCCATTGCAGCGGCGGCGGCGCGAAGATGCGTTTGCCCGGTGCGGCGGGTTCCTGCCGGGACGCGTCCGGCGCGGCAACGGGATTGGCGGGCGGTTGCGCGCACGCCTGGCTGGCCGCCAGTATCAGCAGAATCGCGGTTCGGCGCGGACCCATTCGTCGTCTTCTCCACAGCGGCAAGCGGGCGCAACCTAGTGCCTTGGGTTGGTCATTGCGAGATGCGTCGTGGCCAGGCAATCCCCCGGTGAATGCTGATTTTTCCGGAGGTTGCTTCGTTGCTACGCTCCTTACCATGACAGCCGGTGGGCGGCGAAGCTGCGTCCACGCATTGAAACCCGCCGCATTCGACCGCATATGGCCGGGCGCAAGGAGAACACGCATGAACGAAACCGTTTTGGAACAACATTCATTTGGCGCCGAGGTCGGCCGTTTGCTCGATCTGGTGGTACATTCGCTCTATTCCGAGCGGGAGATTTTTTTGCGGGAGTTGGTGGCCAATGCGGCGGATGCGGTGGATCGCCGCCGGTTCGAGGCGCTGACCGATCAGACCCTGGCGCCACCGGCGGATGCGAAGATTCGCATCGTGCCGGATAAGGAAGGCAGCAGTTTGCTGATCTCCGACGACGGGATCGGCATGACGCGGCAGGAGCTGATCGACAATTTGGGCACCATCGCCCGATCGGGTACCCGGGCGTTCGCGCAAAATCTGGCCTCCGCGAAGCCCGAGGACCGGCCGAACCTGATCGGCCAGTTCGGCGTCGGATTTTACTCGGCCTTCATGGTGGCCGACCGCGTCGAGGTGACGTCACGCAAGGCCGGCGCCGAGGACGCCTTCACCTGGGCATCCGAAGGGGCGGGCCAGTTCACTCTGGCGCCGGCAACCCGCGAGCAGCCGGGCACCGACATCGTGCTGCACATGAAAGCCGACGCGTCGGAGTATCTGGAGCCGATTCGGCTGGAGACGGTGATCCGCAAATGGGCCGATCACATCACCCTGCCGATCACCGTCGCGCAGGACGGCAAGGACCTGCCGGCCAACGAAGGCACGGCGCTGTGGCGCAAGGCGAAATCCGAGACGGACGAGCAGTCCTACAAGGAGTTCTACCGCCATCTCGGTCATTTCTTCGACGATCCCTGGGCGACGCTGCATTGGCGGGTTGAAGGCGCGCTGGAATATTTCTGCCTGCTGTTCATTCCGGGCATGAAGCCGTTCGACGTCGTCGATCACGACCGCGACGCGCATGTCCGCCTGCATGTCCGGCGGATGTTCATCACCGACAAAGCCGATCTGCTGCCGCACTGGCTGCGTTTCGTCAGCGGCGTGGTCGATACCGAAGACCTGCCGCTGAACGTTTCGCGTGAGATGCTGCAGACCACGCCGGTGCTCGCCCGCATCCGCAAGGCGCTGATTGGCCGGGTGATGGCGGAGTTGAAGACTCGCGCCAAGGACGAGGCCGACTACAAGACATTCTGGGAGAATTTCGGTCCCATCCTGAAGGAAGGCGTCTGGGAGGATAACGATCATCGCGCCGAGATCGCGCCGCTGCTGCGGTTCCACTCGTCCTCGCAGGACGGCTGGACGTCCCTGCCCGACTACGTGTCGCGCATGAAGGACGGCCAGGACACGATTTATTACCTGACCGGCGACCGGCCCGACGCACTGAAAACATCGCCTCAGCTTGAGGGTTTCCGCGCCAAGGGCATCGAAGTGCTGCTGATGTCGGATTCGATCGATTCGTTCTGGCCGGAACGGCTGGACAGTTTCGAGGACAAGAAACTGCGCAGCGTCACGCAGGCCGCCGAGGATCTGGCGGCGGACGCGGAACAACCGGATATCTCGTTGTTGCTCGCCGCCATGAAAACCGCCCTTGGTGCGCGCGTTGCCGACGTCCGCTCCACCGCTCGGCTGACCGAAAGCGCTGTGGTGCTGGCGTCCGACGGCAAGGGTCCGGATTTGGCGATGCAACGGCTGATGCGGCGGGCCGGGCGAGCCATGATGCCCGCGAAGCCGGTGCTGGAGGTCAACCCGCGGCACAAGCTGATCGAGGCGCTGTCCGCCAAACTGGACGACGCCACGCTGATCGCCGACGCGGCGGAGACGCTGCTCGACCTTGCGCATGTGCAGGAGGGCGATCTTCCCAGCGACGCCACGGCGTTCGCCCGGCGGGTTACCAGTTTGCTGGCGGGCAGCGTGGGCTAGGGTGGATACCGGGATCGAGCGGATGATCATTCCGTTCGACCCCGGCGGTTTTGCAGTTGACTTGGGGACGCCTTTTGGGCCGGCTGGTTTGAACACCGTTGGGGGTTTGTGGTCGGAACGGGGCGTTTGGTCCGGGGCAAGACAGCAGGTGTTTAACACGGAGGCAGAATGAGGACCACTGAGCGCCACGGAGGAAGACAGCATGGCGCTTTGCGCGGAGCGCTTGCTGGCGTGTGGTGTTTGTCCGCGGCTCTTGGGTCTTCGTTTTTTCGGTGCTGAAAAGCGGTGTCGAGAGACGGCATGTTCGAGGCTACCGATCTCTTGCGGGGCCTTGGCCGGGACGTGGTCAGGGCCTGCGATTGGGATATATTTACGCGGCAGGGGCCGACCAAGCCTATACAAGCGCACATATCGGGAAAAGCGGCCGGGACGAGCCCGGGCATGACAGGGCCAGTGGGTCGCCCCCAAACCATGAGAACCGCTGGATCGAGACTCCAACTGACGCATACATGAGGATCGTCGCCCATGCTTGACCAGATCATCGATTGCATTGTCGCTTCGGCCGAGGGCGCCCGTCCGGTCCACATTATCCGTCCTGACGGGCTGGCAGGATTCCTGGAAACCCTGGCGTCCGGTCAGGCGGCGTTCCTGCGCGACACGGGTTTCAGCGCGAAGGCCGGCGAACTGCGTTTGCTGCCCGGGCCGGATGGCGTCGCCGGCGCGGTCCTGGGAATCGGCACCGATCATTCCCCATTCGTTTTCGGCAACCTTCCCATGCAATTGCCGGACATTTGCGCGTGGCATCTGCAACCTGGCGACTATAACGCGGAAACCGCAACTCTCGGTTATTGTCTTGGTGCGTATCGTTACAACCGCTTTCGCGTTGGCGGACGTGCGCCGGCGGCGATTTTTGTCCCCGCGGGCCATGAAACGAGTCTGTCGCAGGCGTCGGCGACCTGGATGGTGCGCGATCTGATCAACACGCCGGCGAACATTCTTGGTCCGGTCGAATTGGCCGACTTCGCCGTTTCATTGGCAGATCGCTATGGCGCGGTTTCTGAATTGTTCTCTGATGCGGCCTTGGAGGCGGCTTATCCGACGATCGCCGCGGTTGGCCGCGGGTCGGTTCGGCCGCCGCGCGTGGTGACCTTTCACTGGCGCGGCGGGGCGGCAACCGACGATTCGCCGCTGCTGTCGCTGTGCGGCAAAGGCGTTTGTTTTGATACCGGAGGGTACGATCTGAAGCCCTCGGCGGGCATGTTGCGCATGAAGAAGGACATGGGCGGGGCCGCGACCGTTCTGGGGCTGGCGCGTATCGTGATGCAGGCCGATCTGCCGCTTCGGCTGGTGGTGCGGCTTGGCTGTGTCGAAAATTCCGTATCCGGCACAGCGATGCGGCCATCCGACGTGATACGGACCCGATCCGGATTGACCGTCGAAGTCGGCAACACCGACGCCGAGGGCAGACTGGTGTTGTGCGATCTGCTCGACGAAGCGTCGGCCGAAAACCCTGCATTACTGGTGGATTGCGCGACGCTGACCGGCGCGGCTCGGGTCGCCCTGGGGCCCGATCTGCCCGCGTTGTTCAGTAACGACGATGGTATCGCCGCAGCGCTTTTGCGGTGTGGTAACGAGGTTCACGACCCGCTTTGGCGGTTGCCGTTATGGTCGGGATACGACGACTGGTTGAAAAGCCCGATTGCCGACCTAAATAACGTTTCATCCCGACCGCTTGCCGGCGCCATCGTGGCTGGACTGTACCTACAACGATTCGTGACTCCAGGCGTTCCATGGGTGCATATCGATCTGTACGCATGGAACGATCAGACCCGTCCCGGGCGTCCTGAAGGTGGGGAAGCGATGGCCATGCGGGCGTTGTTCTCATTGGCTATAACCGGGGTTTTCATGGGCTAAAGCCGGGTTTTTGGCACCGCCACGTTCAGGCACCGCCATGTTCAGGCAGCGATCATATCACGGTCTTGTGATCTTTTAACGAATCGGCAATTGAAATAAAGTTGACACCGATTTATAATTTGTTTATTGAGCGTAAAGATAGGGATCGCAATTTGCAGAACCCGTCCAAGAAAGGATATCAGAAGTGGCATCTCCCCCTAACCCGGTTTCCGATGCCCAGGTCGGCCTCCTGCGCGATACTATCGTTTCGCTGGTGCGCCGCGATGGCGCCGATCTGTCCGCTCGTCAGCTTGGGGTGTTCCTGACCTGTTATCTGAACGACGGTGGCCATACTGTTCGCGGCCTGGCGGCCGAACTGAACGTTTCGAAGCCCGCTATCACACGCGCGCTGGACCGTTTGGGCGAACTGGATCTCGCCCGCCGCAAGGTCGATCCATTGGACCGCCGCAGCGTGCTGGTGCAGCGTACGCCGAAGGGCTCTGCATTCCTGCGTGATATGCGGACGATCATGACGGAAGCATCCGGCGGCGGCAAGAAGGCGCTGAAGAAAGTCGCGGCCTGACCTGATCGAGAGGACTGGCCGTCTTTATAAGGGGGGCCGTCTTTATAAGGGGGGCCGTCTTTGAAGGGGGTTTATCCCCCGGGCGCTCGAGCTTGAGGCATGGCCGGCCATGTTCGCACGGATCGCCAGTGCGCGGATGGCCGGCACAACAGGCCGGGCGTGACGCTCAGGGACCGTGCCGGATGCCGCCGGCCTGTCATCCTGTGCCTATGTGGGATTAGCCTCCCTTGACGCCGCCCGCCGTCAGTCCGGCGACGATCTCTTTCTGCATCAGCAAGGTCAACAGCAGAACCGGGGCCGTCACGACAAGCGCGGCGGCGGCCAGCGGACCCCAACTGATCTGCTCGAACGTCAGCACGTTATACACGGCGACCGGTAGAGTGCGGGTCGAGCGGCCGGCCAGAACCACACCGAAAATGAAATTGTTCCAGCTAAAGATGAATGCCAGGATCGTCGCGACGGTGATCCCGGGCCGAGCCAGAGGCATCGCCACATAGCGAAACGCCTGCCAGATCGTGGCACCGTCCACCAGAGCGGCTTCCTCCAACTCCGCCGGCAGGCCTTCGAAGAAGCCGATCATGATCCACACCACGATCGGCACCGTGATCACCAGATGGGTTATCACCAGCGGCACCAGCGTGCCGATCAGGCCCAGCCACTGGAACAGCAGGAACAGCGGGATCAGGTAGGACAGGCCAGGGGTGACCCTGGCGATCAGGATCAGCACCGCCGCCTTGTTGGCCTGCGCCTTGGCGATGCCGTAGCCGGCCGGCACGCCGAACAGCAGGGCCAGGCCGGTTGCGGTGAATGACACGATCACTGAATTGATCGTGTAAGTCAGGAAGTCGTTCTTCGCGAACACATCGATGAAATTGTCGAAGGTCGGCGGATTGGGGATGAACACCGGCGGGAAGGCGGTGTTGTCAGCCTCATTTTTGAATGCCAGCGACAGCATCCACAGGAAGAACAGAATCGCCGGCGAGATCAGCATCAACACCGAGAAATACAACCCGGCACGCCCTGCAAGATTTTTCAGCCGCCGTTTGGTTGTGGAACGGGTCATTGCAACACCTGCTTTTGGCGAACATGTAAAAGCAGCATGCTGATCAGCAGGATCAGCACGAAAAACACCACGACCATGGCCGAACCATAGCCGAGGTCGTAATAGGCGAACGCGGTTTGGTACAACAGGATGTTCAGGGTCTCGCTCGCCGTGCCGGGACCGCCCAGAGTAATCACATAGATTGTATCGAAGGCTTTGAGAGCATCGATCATGCGGATAACGGCGGCGACGACGATGAACGGCCAGGCCAGCGGCAAGGTGATATGGCGAAACATCTGCCAGGTATTCGCACCATCCAGGGTGGCCGCCTCATACGGGTCCTGCGGCAGGCTGGCGATGCCGCCCAAAACGATCAGCATAACCAGCGGCGTCCACTGCCATGTCTCCACCATAACGAGCGTTGGGATGACTGTTGCACTACTATATACCCAGGCCGATTGTGGCAGACCCACGAGACTCAACAGATAGTTGAGCACACCCAGTTGCGGATGAAACATCATTGTCCAGACCAGGGAGATCGCAACCGGCGTCGCCATCATCGGCAAGACAAATATGGTTCGCGCCAGGCCGCGGAACCGGAAGTTGGACGCGAAGCAAACCGCCGCCCAAACACCCAGGATCACCGGCGCCACGACCGAGGCCGCGGTGAACGCCAACGTTCGCACGATCGCCCACTGGAAGCGCTCATCGACCAGCATTTTCGCGTAATTTTCCATGCCGACGAACGGCGTCGCCCCCGATACCTTCCAGTCATGCACCGACATGAACAGGGTAAATAGCCAGGGGAACACGATGACAGCCGCGACGACGATCGCCGCCGGCAAGGCGAACAGCCAATACCGGCGTGCGTAGTTGCGGCCGCGTCCTGGTGCCCCGGCGTGCCGGCGGCCGGGTGGCGTTCGCGCGGGCGGCGATATGGAAGCATTCATGCGATTGGACGTCTCTTGTGGCGAGGACGATCTGGGGCGTCCGCTGCAAGTCCGAATAGCTTAATCCAGCTGCGCGCACCACCGTGCTGGCGCGTTGACGTGCCCCGCGCCCGTTCACACGCGGCCGATCCCGCCATCGAACGGACGCGCGATTGCAATGCTCAGTGGCGCCAACCGCCTTCATGCCCACGGCCTTCATGCCCACCGCCGTCGTGCCCACCGCCGTCGTGCCCGCGACCGCCGTCATGTCCCCAACCGCCGTCGTGGCCCCAGCCGCCGCCGAAGCCCACATAGCCGCCCCCGTAATACGGCGCACCGTTGCCGTATCCATAGGCGGGATAGGCGGGATATGCCGGGTAAGCCACGCAGCCACCGAGCATCCCCGCGAGACCCAGCGCGGCCAGGGGCAGGATCGAGCGCAAACGAAACCGA
>JAYUEJ010000714.1:0-3437 GCA_043739265.1 Rhodopila sp.
CGCCGCGATTGGCGATCAGCAGGGTCCGGAACATTTCGGTCACATCCGGAACACGCCGAAGCGCGTTTCCTGCAAGGGTTTGTTCAACGCGGCGGACAACGCCAGTCCCAGCACGCGACGACTGTCGGCGGGGTCGATAATACCATCATCCCACAATCGCGCACTCGCATAATACGGATGTCCCTGGGTATCATACTGTGCTCGGATTGGCGCCTTGAACGCGTCTTCCTGTTCCTTGGTCCAATCGGCGGACCCACTGCGCACCGTCGCCAGCACGCCGGCCGCCTGTTCGCCACCCATCACGGAAATGCGGGCGTTGGGCCACATGAACAGGAACCGAGGGTCATAGGCGCGCCCGCACATGCCGTAATTACCGGCGCCGTAGCTGCCGCCGATGATCATCGTCAACTTCGGCACCGCGGTCGTGGACACCGCGGTCACCAGCTTGGCGCCATCCTTGGCGATGCCGCCGGATTCGTATTTGCGGCCGACCATGAAGCCGGTGATGTTCTGCAGGAACACCAGCGGAATGTTCCGCTGACTGCACAGCTCGATGAAATGCGCGCCCTTCAAGGACGATTCCGAGAACAGTATCCCGTTGTTGGCGACGATGCCGACGGGGTAACCATAGAGATGCGCGAAGCCGCACACTAAAGTCGTGCCATACAGCTTCTTGAATTCATCGAACACGCTGCCATCGACGATGCGGGCGATCACCTCCCGCACATCGTACGGCGCACGCAAATCGAGGGGCACCACGCCATGCAATTCCGCCGGGTCGTATTTCGGCGGCTCCACCGGACGCATCGACACCGGCGCCGGTTTGTCCCTGTTCAGCCCGGCGACGATACGCCGGCAGATCGACAGCGCGTGATGGTCGTCACGGGCGTAGTGGTCCACAACCCCCGATGTGCGCGCATGCACGTCGGCACCGCCCAGATCCTCGGCCGAGACGATTTCGCCAGTCGCCGCCTGCACCAACGGCGGGCCGGCGAGAAAGATCGTGCCCTGCTTGCGGACGATGATGCTCTCATCGCTCATGGCCGGCACGTAGGCGCCGCCGGCGGTGCAGGACCCCATAACCACGGCGATCTGCGGAATGCCCTCGGCGGACATATTGGCCTGGTTGAAGAAGATGCGGCCGAAATGGTCGCGATCCGGGAAGATTTCGTCCTGCATCGGCAAGAAGGCACCGCCGGAATCGACCAGATACAGACAGGGCAGGTTGTTCCGGCGCGCGATCTCCTGCGCGCGGAGATGTTTCTTCACCGTCATGGGGAAGTATGTGCCGCCTTTGACGGTGGCGTCGTTGGCGACGATGACACACTCCCGGCCGGACACGCGGCCGATGCCGGTGACGATCCCGGCGGCCGGAACCTCGCCGCCATACAGGCCGAAGGCGGCGAGCTGGGAGAATTCCAGGAACGGCGATCCAGGGTCGATCAGCGCGGCCACACGGTCCCGCGGCAGCAGTTTGCCGCGCGCCACATGACGCTGGCGGGACACGGCGCCGCCACCCAACGAGACCTCCGCCACGCGGGCGCGCAGGTCCGCGACCAGCGCGCCCATGGCGCTGGCGTTGGCGGCGAATTCATCCGATCTGGTGTTCAGGTCCGACCGCAGCATGCTTGCCTATCCAGGGAAAGTGTTTGTCTCGCACCCTAGTACAGCGGTGTTGTCCCGATAGCAAAATCCGCTGCCATCACGGTTCGGCCCGTCCGTCCAACGACGGCCGCGGATCGCCATGACGACGAACCGGGCGATGCCGGGTAGCCGCCTCAAGCCGCTACGACGGATATCCGCCCGGCGGCGCGCGACCGGGCTTTCTTCCTGATAACGATCTCGACATCCCGATCCAGCGCGGTCAGGAAAACCATCAGCCGCTCGACCGAAAACCCATCGAGCTTGTAGCAGGCCAGCGCGGAGACTTTCGGCTGGTTCACGCCAAGCTTCTCGGCCACGGCGGCCTGCGTCAGCCGGCGGCTGGCAACAACGTCATTGATGGCGTGGACCAGCCGAAGCTTCGTCTGTCGCTCCTCGGCATCGGGGTAACCAAGATCGGCGAACACGTTGCCCGTGCCGCGCGTGATCGTCTCGTTCGGTTCGTTCACTGTTTCAGCGCTGTGGCTTGCCATGGCGTGCCCGATGATCCTCCTGTGCGACTTTCAAACGCCTCTCGACCGTTGCAATCCGCACTGCCTCACCTGATGGCCGATCACGCCGTTTCCGCAAAAATCTCCCGCCCAATCAGCATCCGGCGAATCTCACTCGTTCCCGCGCCGATTTCGTACAATTTCGCATCGCGCAGCAGCCGCCCGGTCGGATAGTCATTGATGTACCCATTGCCGCCCAGCGCCTGGATCGCCTCCAATGCCATCCAGGTCGCCTTCTCGGCGGCGTACAGGATCGCCCCGGCGGCATCCTTGCGAGTCGTCTCGCCGCGATCGCACGCCTTCGCCACGGCATAAACATACGCCTTGGCGGCGTTCATCGTCGTGTACATGTCCGCCAGCTTACCCTGCATCAACTGGAATTCTCCAATCGCCTGGCCGAACTGTTTGCGTTCATGCACATACGGCACCACCACATCCATGCACGCCTGCATGATGCCGATCGGGCCACCGGCCAACACGGCGCGTTCGTAGTCCAACCCGCTCATCAGCACGTTCACGCCCTGACCGACGGTGGACAGAACGTTTTCCTCCGGCACCTCGCAATCGGTGAACACCAGTTCGCAGGTGTTCGACCCGCGCATTCCCAGCTTGTCCAGCTTCGGCGAGGTGGAAAAGCCCTTGAAGCCTTTCTCCACCAAGAACGCGGTCATGCCCCGCGACCCCGCCGCCGGATCGGTCTTCGCGTAAATCACCAAAACGTCCGCATCCGGCCCGTTGGTGATCCACATCTTGGTGCCGTTCAGCACATAACGGTCGCCCTTCTTCTCCGCCCTGGTCCGCATCCCGACCACATCGGACCCCGCCCCCGGCTCACTCATCGCCAGCGCACCCACCCTGGTCCCATCGATCAACCCCGGCAGATAGCGGCGCTTCTGGGCCTCGGTCCCATTGCGGGAAATCTGGTTGACGCACAAATTCGAATGCGCCCCATACGACAGCCCAACCGAGGCGGAGGCGCGCGAGATTTCCTCCATCGCCACCACATGTTCCAGGTATCCCATGCCGGCGCCGCCATACGCTTCGGACGCGGTGACGCCCAGCACGCCCAGCGCCCCCATCTTCGGCCACAAATCCATGGGAAATTCGTTGTTTCGGTCGATCGCCGCCGCCCGAGGCGCGATTTCGTCCGCCGCGAATGCCTCAACGGTCGAGCGCAGCATGTCAGCGCTCTCCCCCAGATCGAAGTTCAATCCCGGCAGGCGATTTCCCAGGCTGGCCATTCCGATATCCCCAACATTCTTGCACCCGACAGTGCCTCAGACG
>JAYUEJ010000715.1:0-3436 GCA_043739265.1 Rhodopila sp.
TTTGGGCATGGCGTTACTGGGGCTACGGCAACCTGACGATGCCGAAGACGCCTATCGCGCCGCGCTGCGCCTCGACCCAGCCAACATGGCTGCCCATGCCGGCCTCGCCTTCGCCCTGCGCGGCCAGAACCGCTTGCCCGAGGCGATCGAGGCAGCCCGCCAGGCCCTGCGCGGAACACCCGATCGAACCGACCTTTGGCTGCTGCAAGGCCAGATGTTGGCCAACCTCGGACGCTTTACCGAAGCGGCGGCCTGTGCCCGCGCGGCGCTGACGATCGATCCCGGTTCGGCGCGGGCGCTGCGTGATCTCGCCGTTATCGGTGCCCTTGGCGCCGCCGATTCGGATGGCGCCAGCTTGCAGGCGACTTTGCGCGACCCGTCGGCCTCTCTCGACGACAGAATCACGGCCGCCTTCGCCACCGGCAACATACTCGACAGAGCCGGCGCGTATGACGAAGCCTTCGCCGCGTACGCCGAGGCCAATCGTCTGATGCACGACACACATTTGGCGAGCGCACGTGCCTACGACGCCGGAAAAACCGCCCGCCTGGCCGCCTGGCTGCGCACAACCTTCACACCGGATCTATTCGCCTGCCGCGGCGGGTCCGGCGTCATGTCGGACGATCTGGTGTTCATCGTCGGCATGCCGCGATCCGGCACCAGCCTGGTGGAGCAGATCGCCGCCAGCCATCCCGCCGTCTTTGGCTGCGGCGAGCAAAAATCCATTGGCACCCTGGTCGATCGCCTGAACGGCCCCGGTGGCCAACGTTCACCTGAAACCTGGCCCCGACAGGATTGCCGGATCGCCGCTCAACACTGCCTGGACGACTACCGAACGGTCGCGGGCCAAGCCAGCCGCATCATCGACAAGATGCCCGACAACCTGTTCCTCCTCGGCCATATCGCGCTGCTGTTTCCCAACGCCCGCGTCATCCTGTGTGGCCGCGACCCGAGGGATATTTGCCTGTCCGCCTACTGTCAGCATTTCGGCGACGACATGGTCTGGTCCTACAGTCTGACCGACAGCGCCGAACAGGCCCATGCCGCCGCTTCGGTCGCGGCGCATTGGCGACAGGTCCTGCCGCTGCGCATGTTGACCGTGGACTACGAAACCCTGGTGTCCGATCTGGACGGCGAAAGCCGGCGCATCATCGACTTTCTGGATCTGCCCTGGGATCCGGCCTGCCTGACTTTCCACAAGACCGACCGCGCGGTCACAACCGCCAGCTTCTGGCAGGTCAAGCAGCCTTTGTATGCGACATCCGTGGCGCGCTGGACTCGGTACCGCCGCCACCTGACCGACCTGATATTCTCGCTGCTCGGTATAATCCCCGATCCGGATACGGAAGACTGGGACCGGTTGCTGTCCAACATCCGTAACGCGTTGACCATCGCCGTCACCCACCATCGCGCCGGACGCCTGGGCGCGGCGGAGCAGATTTATCGCGCCGTGCTGGACCACGATCCGCGCGATGCGATGGCGCTGCATCTGATGGGAATATTCTTCCTCAACCAGGGCCAGTTTCAACCGGCCGCCGCGTGGCTGTTGCGCGCCCGTGAGGTCAAACCGGCCGATCCGAAGCTGCTGGCCGATCTGGCGCGCACCCATAACGCGCTGCACGACAACGCCAAGGCCGCGTCCTTCGCCCGCACCGCCATCGCCCTTGATGCGACCTTTGCCGACGCCTGGTGCCAGCTTGGACACGCCCTTATCGAAACCGGCGACGCCCCGGGCGCCGTGGCGGCGATGCAGAAATCACACACGCTGGCGCCGCGGGAGCGGGAGCCGATGGTCGGCCTCGCGGCGCTGCTGCTGCGTCTGAAGCGGCTGCCGGAGGCCGAGGCCGTATGGCGTAGCGGCATCGCGATCTTTCCCATCGATGCCGATCTGCTGGCAGGCCTGTCTCGGACGCTAACCGAACAGGGCCGTCACGCGGACAGTGTTCAGGCCAATTTGCAAGCCATCAGTCTCGCGCCCCGGAGTGCCGGTCTTCACGTCCAGCTCGGGTCGGTTTTCCTGCGGGGGCAGGAAGTGCAAAACGCCATCGCGCCGTTGCGCCAGGCGGTGGCACTCGATCCCCAGGCGATCGATGGCTGGCTGCTGCTGGCCTACGCCCTGGCCATGCTGGGGGACCACCAAGAGGCGGCACACTGCTATCGCGCCGTCCTGGCGATCGATCCGGACAACGGCGAGGCGCTGACCGGCCTGGTCGATATCGGCCGCAACGAACCATCGGACCAGGTGATCGCGGCCGGCCAGCGGATCATGGACAATCCCGCGTCCAGCAGAGCCAACCAGGCCGCTGCCGGCTTCGCGCTGGCGCAGGCCCTGGAAAAACAGGGCGACTACAACGCGGCGTTCAATGCACTTCAGACCGCGAACCGGCTGGTCCGAGCCGAACGCGGGGATATCGCCGCCGATCAGTCGGTGGTCAATCTGCGCCAGTTGGTCGATGCGATGATCCAGCATTTTCCGAACCGGGCGACGCAAGATCGGTCGCGCTTCGCGACGGACTCGACCGCGCCGACGTTCATCGTCGGGCTACCGCGATCAGGCACCACGTTGGTGGAACAGATCATTTCCGGTCATCCCGATGTCGCTGGGCTGGGGGAGAAAGGCGATTTCCTCAAGCTGCTCGATGCGGGCATGCCGGCCATGCTGCTGACCCCGCCGGAACGTTGGAACGCTGACCAGGTCAAGGCCGCGTCGGCCGATTTTATCGCCTCGTTGCTTCGGGACGGCGGCGGCGCAATGCGGATTGTCAACAAATCGCCAAGCAACGTCTATTGGCTGGGGCAGATCACCGCGCTGTTCCCAAACGCCCGCATCATCCTCTGCCGGCGCGATTTGCGCGATGTTTGCTGGTCCTGCTACGCCCAGCACTTCTTCGAACCGATGATGTCCTGGACAGACACTCTGGAGGATTGCGCCGCCCATGCGCGGGAGATACAGCGTTTGATCGATCACTGGCGCCTTGCGCTGCCAGGACAATTCCTGGAAATCCACTATGAGGATGTGGTCGAGGATATCGAGCGGGAGGCTCGCCGGCTGCTGGAATACCTCGGGCTGGCCTGGGACCCTGCCTGCCTCGCGTTCAATGAGAGCAAGCGGGTGGTCATGACTGCCAGCCATTGGCAAGTGCGGCAGCCGCTGTATGCGACCTCGGTCGCGCGGTGGCGGCACTATCGCGCGCATTTGCAACCGCTGTTCGACGAATTGCGCGGGTTGGTTCCGGATGACGCGTGACCCTGATCGGGCCTTCGATTTGGCCAGGTTCGCCCGGCGTTCCGCACATTCTGCTGACCAAGCCTGCCTTCCCGAATAAAATCCTGGTCGTCACCTTCGCAACAAAGCCGCGCGGGAAATGCGCGAACGCGTCGCCGCCATCTGGGGCGAACCCGCCGAGGGCCTCTGATTCGGCATCCAAGGTGTTTG
>JAYUEJ010000716.1:0-3428 GCA_043739265.1 Rhodopila sp.
TCGCCTAATTATTGGGATGTTTCGTCGGCATCGCATCCCCGCGCCACGCGCAAAAAAAAACCCGGCCACAACGAAGCGACCGGGTCTCAGAATTTACAAACGTCAAGAGCGTTAATTCAGGCGGCGGTGCCGCCAATCGTCAAACCAGAAAGTTTGAGAGTCGGCTGGCCAACACCCACCGGCACCCCCTGTCCGGCCTTGCCGCACGTCCCGATGCCGGGATCCAGCGCCATGTCGTTGCCGATCATCTGCACCTTGGTCAGCGAATCAGGCCCGTTGCCGATCAAAGTCGCCCCTTTGACGGGCGCCGTGACCTTCCCGTCCTCGATCATGTACGCCTCGCTGGCCGAGAACACGAACTTCCCGGACGTGATATCGACCTGGCCGCCGCCAAAATTTACCGCGTACAGGCCGCGTTTGACCGACGCGATCATCTCCTCCGGCGTATGCGACCCACCCAGCATCACCGTGTTGGTCATCCGGGGCATCGGCGCGTGTGCATAGGACTCCCGCCTTCCGTTCCCGGTCGCCCGCATCCCCATCAACCGAGCATTCAGCCGGTCCTGGAGAAAACCAACCAGGATGCCATCCTCGATCAGCACCGTCCGGCTGGTCGGCGTCCCTTCGTCATCCACCGTCAGGCTGCCGCGCCGATCCGGCATCGTGCCGTCATCGACCACCGTGACACCCGGCGAGGCGATTCGCTTGCCCATCAGACCGGAGAAAGCCGAGGTCTTCTTGCGGTTGAAGTCACCCTCCAGTCCGTGCCCGATCGCCTCGTGCAGCAGGATGCCCGGCCAGCCGGACCCCAGCACCACCGGCATTTCCCCCGCCGGTGCCGGAATGCTGTCCAGATTGACCAGCGCCTGGCGCAACGCCTCATCGACCGCACCCCGCCATGTGCTCTCCTGCGTGACGAAATCGTAGGAGAACCGGCCGCCGGTGCCGTGGCTGCCGGTTTCCCGCCGGCCGCCCTGCTCCACGACCAGGGACACGTTCAGCCGAACCAACGGCCGCAGGTCGGCGACCCGGGTGCCGTCCGGCCGCATGATCTGCACCGCCTGCCACTCGCCGCTGATCGAGGCCATCACCTGTTTGACCCGCGGGTCCTTGCCACGCGCATACGCGTCGATTTCCCCAAGCAGTGAGGTCCGCGCCGAAAAATCCATCAACCGCAGGGGGTTGGCATCAGAATACAGCCGGGAATTGGTCGCCCGCGGCGGTTCCGCCACCGTTCCCGAATGTCCCGCCGTTATCGTGGACACCGTCGCCGCCGCCCGGCGCAGCGCTTCCTCGGAGATTTCACCCGAATGGGCATAGCCGGTGGCCTCGCCCGCGACCGCCCGCAAGCCGAACCCCATGCCCGAATCGAAGCTGGCGGACCGGATGTTGCCGTCGTCGAGACTGATCGATTCGCTTTCCCGGTATTCCAGGAACAGCTCGCCGTCGTCGCTGTCGCGCAGTGCCCCATCAATGATCCGGGCAGCCGTCGCCTGATCCAGCGCAGCGTCCGCGCGCTCAAAAAACAGCTTGTCGGTGGCAGCAATGGCGCTCATGGGGCGGTCCTTCAATTTTTGCGAACAGTAGAGTGTGCGAAAACAGAGATGGTACGTCCAGCCTGATTTGACCACCAGTGCCGGAAATTACCAGCGTTTCCCCCTGTGACCCGACGCCGGTGTCGCTTCGTCGCGGCCGAACCCACTATTCCAGCATGGGCTGCGATGGGTGGTTCGGTTGAACACACGCCGACGAAATGCCGGCCGACTCAACCCAATCAATCAGGCGGTTGGGTTATTCGCCGTCGGGGTGACGTTGTTCGACCGGCACAGCAAACCCTGCGCACAGACGTGCAATTGCCCTGCCGAGCGGTCGTTTCAAAGCTTATCGATCCGGCTGCGTACGAACGCCAGGGCCGCCTGGTATGCGGCGTCGGCGTTCATCGCGCTGGTATCGAGCCGGTAAGCATCCGCGGCGGCCCGCAAAGGGGCAGCGGCTCGGGCGGCATCCTTGGCATCGCGTTGGCGCATGTCCTCTTCGACCGTGGCAATGTCGGCTTCCATACCTTTGGCGCGAAGTTCCAGCCAGCGCCGCCGGGCGCGTTCGGTGAGGCTGGCGGTGACGAAAAGTTTCGCGGCGGCATTGGGGAAAATGACCGTGCCGATGTCTCGGCCATCCAGCACGGCGCCCTGGCGCGTCGCGAAGTCGTGCTGAAACGCCAGCAAGGCGATCCGCACGTTCGGGATCGAGGCGACCGACGCAGCGGCGGCGTCGGCCCGGGGGCCCCGGAGGTCGGACCGATCCAGGTCCGACGGCTGCAACGAAAGTGCGGCGGCCTCGGCGGTCGCGGGATCGGACGGATCGCCGTTGGTGTCCAGCACGCGCTGGCCGACGGCACGATACAGCAGGCCGGTGTCCAGGTAGGGCAAACCAAGCGTGTGGGCGAGACGGCGGGCGAGGGTGCCTTTGCCGGCGGCGGCCGGGCCGTCGATCGCGATGATTGGTTTCATGATCCTGTGGCCGAACGGATGGAGGCGCCGATGGCGTTCATCAGATCGACGAACCCTGGAAAGCTGGTGTCGATGAAGCCGGAATCGTCGACGGTGACCGGGGATGCGGTGACCAGTCCGAGAACGAGGGCCGCCATGGCGATGCGGTGATCCATGTGGGTTTCGACCACGCCGCCGCCGGGCGGGGGGGCGCCGGTGCCGTAAATGATCATGTCGTCGCCTTCGATCTCTACCTTGGCGCCGTTGACGGACAGCAGCGCGGCGGTCGCGGCGAGGCGGTCGGATTCCTTGACCCGGAGTTCTTTCAGGCCGCGAAGGCGCGTGGTGCCGATGGCGCACGCGGCTGCGACCGCCAGAACGGGGTATTCGTCGATCATGCTGGGGGCACGGTCGGCGGGGACATCGACGCCGCGCAGCTTGCCGCCGGTTATTTCCAGGTCGCCGACCGGCTCGCCGCCCTGGACCCGGCGGTTTTGGATCGAGATGTTGGCGCCCATTTCCTCCAGGCAGAGCAACAGACCGGTCCGCAGCGGATTAAGGCCGACCGCCGGGATGGTGACCTTGCTGCCGGCCACCAGCAGCGCCGCGACCAGCGGGAACGCGGCCGAGGACGGGTCGCCCGGGACCATGATGTCCGCTGCGACCAGTTCCGGCTGGCCCAGCAGCCGGATCACCCGGCCGGCGCCCGACTGCTCGACGCTCACGTCGGCGCCGAAATGCCGCAGCATGCGTTCGGTGTGGTCCCGCGTCGGCTCCGGCTCCTCGATGGTGGTCCAGCCCGGCGCGTTCAGCCCGGCCAGCAGCAGCGCGGACTTCACCTGCGCCGAGGCGACCGGCAGGCGATACTCGATCGGCAGGGCGTCCTTGGCGCCACGGATCGCCAGCGGCAGGCGGCCGCCTTCCCGCCCGTCGAAGCGCGCG
>JAYUEJ010000717.1:0-3427 GCA_043739265.1 Rhodopila sp.
TCGCGGTGACCGGACCGGGTTTTTCGAAGGTGATCACCGTGGAAACCGGCAGCCCGGATCGGATCGCCAACATGCGGGCATTCGGCCTCCAGGCCCTGGAACTGCTGGCCGAGGCGCTAGGATAGCGCGCCCAAGGCTCAGCCCGGCATCACCGCCGGAGTTTTTTCGCGCGACGCCGCTTTTTTGTGTCTGGGGTCACAGCGCCGGCCCCATCCCGACCCCTATGTTTCCGCTCGTTCAAGACAACCAATACAACGTCAAAAGGAAGGACAGGGTCATGCAAAAAATCGGTTCCGTGGTCGTGGACGAACAAACCCATGGCGACACACGCTGGGTGGCGGTGAGGGCGCGCGGCGCGGAGTGGTCCTGGCTCACCCCCGACGATGCGCTCCTGCTCGCTCGGCACTGGATGGCGACCTACGGCGCGACCGCGAATGCCGCCGCGACGTAGCCCGCATCAGGCCAGCGGCAAGGTCCGCGGTTTGCCGTCATCGTCCACTGCTACCAACACGAACTCCGCCGCCGTCACCCTCACCCGCTCGCCCTGGTTACGCCGCAGCACGTAGGCCTCCACCCCGACGGTGATGGAACTCCGCCCGGTCTTCGTGATGTCGGTATAGACGCACACCACGTCCCCGACCTTCACCGGCTGCAGGAAACTGAGATTAGACACCGCTGCCGTCGCGACCCGCCCCTTCGCCCGCGTGCCGGCCGCCACACCGGCGCCCAAATCCATCAGCGACATGATCCAACCGCCGAAGATGTCGCCCGCCGGGTTGGTGTCGGCAGGCATCGCGACCGTGCGCAGCGACAACTCCCCGCGCGGTTGACCGGTGTTTGACGACATCGCGTGTCCCTTTCTGTCCATTCGCCGCACGCTTTATACGTCCGCGGCGGTCAAATTACGCTGCATGAAACGGGATACGGCGCGAAAGCGGTGCCGATCCGCCCGAACCGCTTCAACCGGACACGGTATTGGTGTAGCCTGAGACGGATGAACGATATCCTGCTCCGCCACGACAGTGACAGCATCGCCACCCTGACCCTGAACCGCCCGGCCGCGCGCAACGCGCTGTCGATGGGCCTGATGGAGGCGTTGGACGCGGAACTGACCGCCATCGCAGAAGACCGTTCGGTGACCGTCGTCATTATCGCCGCGAACGGTCCTGCGTTCTGCGCCGGGCACGATCTGCGGGAGATTCGCGGCACGCCGACGCGGGCGGCGTATGCGGCGGTGTTCGCATTGTGCAGTCGCCTGATGCAGCGGATTGTCCGGTTGCCCAAGCCGGTGATCGCCCGGGTCCACGGCATCGCCACCGCCGCCGGCTGCCAGTTGGTCGCTTCAGCCGACCTTGCTGTCGCCGCGGATACGGCCCGTTTCGCCACACCGGGCGTGAATATCGGCCTGTTCTGCTCCACCCCGATGGTTGCGCTGTCACGGGCCGTCGGCCGCAAGGCGGCGATGGAGATGCTGCTTACAGGCGATATGATTTCGGCCGAACGGGCACGGGAGCTGGGTCTGGTCAATCGCGTCGTCCCCGAACGGGACCTACACGCCGCGACGTTGGCATTGGCGACTCAGATCGCGGCGAAAAGCCCGCTGACCGTGGCGATCGGCAAGCAAGCCTTCTATCGGCAGGCGGAGATGGACCTGGCCGGCGCCTACGACCATGCGTCCGAGGTCATGACCCGGAATATGCTGGCGCGTGACGCGGAAGAAGGCATCGACGCCTTCCTGTCGAAGCGCGAACCGCGATGGACCGGCACATGAGCCGGGGACCTTGATTGCTTTTGGCGTTATATCTACGTGATTGGTACCGATGAAAGACCCTTACGAAACCCTTGGCGTCCAGCGCACCGCCGATGAGGGGGCCATCCGAGCCGCCTATCGCAAGCTGGCGAAAAAGCACCACCCTGACGTCAATCCGGGCAAGCCGGAGTCGGCGGCGCGGTTTGGTGAGATCAGTTCCGCGCACGAACTGTTGTCCGACAAGGACAAGCGCGCCCGTTTCGACCGTGGCGAGATCGACGCCGAAGGGCGGGAGGTTCAGCAGCAACGCCAATACTACCGCGACGCTCAGGGTCAGGAACGCTACGATCCGGCTGGCGGATTCAGCCAGGAAGACCTTGAATCGTTCTTTGCCCAGCAATTCGGCCAGAACGGCCGGCGGTCTGATTGGGGCGCCACCGGCCGCGTCAGGCCAGGCCGTGACATGCAGTATTCGCTGACCGTCAGTTTCATCGATGCGGCCGGCGGCACCACGCGGCGGCTGGCGTTGCCCGACGGCAAGACGCTGGATGTCCGCATCCCGCCGGGGACCGAGGACGGCCATGTGCTGCGCCTGCGCGGCCAGGGCGGACCGGGACACAACGGCGCCCCCGCCGGCGATGCGCTGATCGAAATCACCGTCGCCCCCGATGCTCGGTTTCACCGCGATGGCGACGACATCGTTTTCGATGTCCCGGTGTCGTTGAAAGAGGCGGTGCTGGGCGTTTCGCTGGAGGTGCCGACCATCCACGGGTCGGTTCGCGTGTCGGTCCCGGCCGGGTCCGGCACCGGAACCCGGTTGCGGCTGCGCGGCAAAGGCATTCGCCAGGGGCACCAGTTCGTGCAGCTTCAGGTCGTCGTGCCCCCGGGGGAGGAGCCGGAGCTGGCGGAATTCCTGAAAACCTGGACGCCGAAAGGAAACTTCGACCCAAGGAGCAAATCATGATGCGCTTTACCGCCGTCGTGGCGTTGTTCCCCGACCTGCCACAGGCCGAGTTGCACGGCTGGGTGGACCGTGGCTGGGTGCGCCCGGAAGGCGACGATCCCGACTGGATGTTCCAGGAGATCGATATCGCCAGGGTGCGGCTGATCCGCGATTTCCGCCATACGATGGCGGTGCCGGAAGAAACCATGCCGCTGGTGCTGTCATTACTTGACCAGGTCTATGCCCTGCGCGGCCAGATGCACGCCATCGCTCGGGCTGTCGAGGGCCAGCCGGAAGACGTTCGGGCGGCGATACTGGCGGCGATCAGGGGGTGAAACGGGTGGCTGCCTGAGGTCCGCCACGCCGCGGTGTTGGACGGTGAACGCGGTATCTTGGCGTTCTTGGCGTTCTTGGTTCATCCCAATGCATTCCGCGGCATTTTCACGATGACTGGAAATCGCGCGTCTTCCTTTTAACGTCGTGGCGCGATGTGTCCGAGCCACGTGGTCCATTCGATACCGCGCCAGTTGACCCGAACCCGCCGCTTCATGACGGAGGTGCCGGCTTAGGGCAATATCCCGGTCATCGTTAAAATGTTATTTTGATCATTATAAGAAACAAATAGTTCACCAGTCGATGCAAGTGGTTTGGGGCAATCGGCACAGTCGTTGTATTGCTGTCCGGTGTCTTGCCGTTGTTCTGTGGAGTGGGTGTCAGGCCAGGAATTTTTTTGC
>JAYUEJ010000718.1:0-3423 GCA_043739265.1 Rhodopila sp.
CCTTTGCTACGTGGACCGCATCAACGTCAGTTTCGCGGCGCTGACGATGAACCGCGATCTGGGCCTGAGCGCCTATGTGTATGGGCTGGCCGCGGGGGCGTTTTTCTGGGGCTACTGCCTGTTGGAAGTTCCGTCCAACCTGATCATGCAAAAAGTTGGGGCGCGGCGCTGGATCGCCCGCATCATGATCTCCTGGGGGCTGCTGTCGGCGGCGACCGCGTTAGTGACCGGCCCCACCAGCTTCTTCGTCGTGCGCGTGCTGCTTGGCATCGCCGAGGCCGGATTGTTCCCCGGACTGCTGCTGTATTTCCACCGCTGGTTCCCGCAGCGGCATCGCGGCCGGGTGGTCGGCTGGTTCCTGACGGGGTTGCCGTTGGCGACGGCGATCGGCGCCCCGGTTTCCACCGCCTTCCTGCAAATGGACGGCATCTGGGGCCTGCATGGCTGGCAATGGATGTTCGTGGGTGAGGGCATCCCCACCGCGCTGGTCGGCGTGACGGTGCTGTTCTTCCTTACCGAACGCCCGTCGGAGGCGAAGTGGCTGGCCCCGGAACAACGCGCCTGGCTGGATGAGGCGCTGCGGCAGGAGACGCACGCGATCGACCAGGTGCGCAGCCACTCCATCCTGTCGGCGATGACTAACCCGCGGTTGCTGATCCTGACGCTGATTTATGGCGGTATCGGTATGGCGGGGGTGGGGACGGTGCTGTTCCTGCCGCAGATCCTGAAGTCGATCGGCGTCACCAACACGCAGGCGGGGCTGCTGACGTCTGTCCCGTATATGTTTGGAACGATCGCCATCGTGGTGTGCGGGCATCTGTCGGACAAGGTCACCGATCGGTACTGGACGCTGGTGGTAACCTGCGGCCTGGCGACGATCGGGATGCTGCTGGCGGCGATGCTGCACGACAGTCTTTGGGTGCTGGCGGCGTTCTCGGTGGCGACGATCGGCTTTTACGGCATGAAGTCGCCGTTCTGGCCGCTGCCCTCGACCTTCCTGACAGGATCGGCGCTGGCGGCCGGGCTGGCGTTCATCAACTCGCTGGGGAATTTCGCCGGGTATCTGGGGCCGATCGCGGTGGGGTATGCGAAGGATACGACGGGCACGTTCCAGGCGGGGCTTTACGTGCTGGCCGGCGCGGCGTTCGTTTCGACCCTGACGGCGCTGGGATGTGCGGTGTGGATGCCGCGGGGGGCGGAGACCGTGGGGCGGCTGGCAGCGGTGCCGCGGTAGCGGGTGGGTTCATGCGAACCATCAGGTCCGTCGTTCAGCCGGTTGCACGTTTTCAGGGTGAAGCCGTTTAGGGCCGGCTAACCCGTGACCACCTGGATCGGTCGCGGCGCGTCGCTCACCCACAGCGGGGCGAAACCGGCGCTGTCGCCATCGGTCTGGGCCGGCACGGAGCCATTCTGCAGGAAGTCGATTCGTCGCGCCCGGATATGGCGCACCCCCGGTGCCCGGCCGAGCAGGTTCAGCGGCAGGGCCGACCCATACATCATCGTGGCCGCCGGCCCCGCATGGTCGAACAGCACCACCGAAAACCCCGGATCGCCCGGCACCGCGTCGGCGGCCAGCCGAAAACTGCCGCCGTAGAGCCGGCCTTTGCTGATGATGACGCTGGCGGCCTCGGTTTCGGTATCGTCGATCCGCATGCGGATCACGGGGAATTTGTATCGGGGCAGTTCTCGTATCGCCTGCATCACGTAAGCCGCCTTGCCGAACGCCTTCTTCAACGGGAACGGCATCGTGTGGACCACATGGGCGTCGAAGCCGACCCCGAGCATTTGGACGAACAGCCGGGCACCGTCGGGCCCGTTCGCCTGACCGGGCCAAAGCGTGCGGGTGCGCCCGAACGCCAAAGCCGCGGCGACCGACCCGGGTGCGAACGGCAGCCCAAGTTCGTGCGCCAGGACGTTGGCGGTCCCCAGCGGGATAACGCCGAGGCGGGCGGCCGACCCCATCAGGCCGTTGGCGACTTCAGCGATCGTGCCGTCGCCGCCTGCGGCAACGACCATGTCCTCGCCACGCCGGGCCGCCTCGCGGGCCAGCGCCTCGGCGTGCCCCGCACGATGGGTTTCCGCCAGATCGAGCCTGACCCCATGGGCAACGAGCACGTCCAGCACCCGCCACAGCAGATGCGCGCGGCGCCGTCCGGCGACAGGATTGAACACGATCAGCATGGGTGAATCGGACCCTGATTTCCAGCGAAAGAACCATGAATGCCACCAGATCATGACACTACCATGATGGTCCGGTGACCATACCGATATCTTCCTGGGTGTAGATGAACTTAACTTGCGTCATCGAATCTTCACGTCGTCGGCTCGGTATCCGCTGTATCTGGTGCATCGCAATGGAAGTCCCGAAATGAATCCGCAGAGATGAAAGCCCCGAGATGAACGCCCGGAGATGAACGCAATGTCCCACATCGGCGTGCTACCCGCCTACAGGACCATCTTCATTTCGGACACGCACCTTGGTACGCGTGGCTGCCGAAGCGAATTCCTGGCGGATTTCTTGCGCCAGACAAGCTGCCATCATCTGTTTCTTGTAGGCGACATCATCGACGGATGGCGATTGCGAAAATCCTGGTATTGGGATGCAAGCCACGATGAGGTCCTGAAGCAGATCGTCCGTCACGCCCGCAGCGGAACGGACGTCACCTACATCCCCGGCAACCACGATGAGATGTTCCGCAACTGGCTGCCGATCGGACTGGAAATCTGCGGCATAAAAATGCGCCGCGAATCGGAGCATACCACCGCCGACGGCAAACGCCTGCTGGTGATGCACGGCGATGAATTCGACAGCGTGGTGCGCTATGCCAAATTCCTCGCGCTGCTGGGTGACTGGGCCTACACTACGGCACTGATCGTCAACCGCTGGTTCAACGCCGTCCGCCGCCGCCTGGGCTACCCGTACTGGTCGCTGTCGGCGTGGCTGAAGCGACAGGTAAAAGAGGCCGTGAAAGCGATCGACCGGTTCGAATTCGCATTGGCGACCGAGGCCAAACGGCGTGGCTTCGACGGTGTGGTGTGCGGCCACATCCACCATGCCGAAATGCGTGAAGTGCAGGGCGTCCTATATCTGAACGATGGAGATTGGGTGGAAAGTTGCACAGCGCTGGTCGAACATCACGACGGCAGATTGGAACTGATCGACTGGGCGGCCTTGAACCGCCTTTCGTTTTTCACGCCGAACCAACCAAGGGTTGTCGCAACTGCCTGATTCCCTCCCCCTCGCGGACATAGCAGACATGCTGCCGCCTGCCCCGTCTTATCGTATCTTAATTGTAACCGACGCCTGGAAGCCGCAGATCAATGGCGTGGTTCGCACCCTGACCACGGTGATGCACGAACTACAGGCCATGGGGCACATCGTCGATGTGATCGGTCCCGACCGGTTCCGCACGTTTCCTTGTC
>JAYUEJ010000719.1:0-3421 GCA_043739265.1 Rhodopila sp.
CCTTCGGGCTGGCCTGTTGTGCGGTCGAGATGATCCACGTCTCGATGCCGCGCTATGATCTGGAACGCTTTGGTACCGCACCCAGGGCATCTCCGCGCCCGTCTGACCTGATGATCGTGGCGGGCACCTTGACCAACAAGATGGCCCCGGCGCTGCGCAAGGTTTACGACCAGATGCCGGAGCCGCGCTGGGTCATCAGCATGGGAAGCTGTGCCAACGGCGGCGGCTACTACCATTATTCCTATTCGGTGGTGCGCGGCTGCGACCGCATCGTCCCGGTCGATGTCTATGTCCCAGGCTGCCCGCCAACGGCCGAGGCGCTGGTGTACGGGATCATGCAGTTGCAGAAAAAGATCCGCCGGACGGGGACCATTCTCCGTGGCTGAGGACGCCCCAACAGCCACCGCGGCACCACCGTCCACGCTTGAGCTGCTCGGGCAGGCGGTCGCGTCGATCCCGGGCGTATCGGGGTTCCGGATCGAAGGCGGCGAACTGGTGGCCGGCGCGGCCCGCGACTCGCTGCCGGCGGTGATGACGATTTTGCGCGACGACCCGAACTTCGCTTTCGAGCAGATGATGGACCTGTGTGGCGTCGATTGGCCGGAACGCGCCGAACGGTTCGACGTGGTTTACAACCTGCTGTCGGTGACGCTGAACCACCGCCTGCGGCTGATCGTCACCACCGATGCCGCCACGCCGGTGCCGTCGATCCACACGATCTGGCCGGCGGCGACGTGGTGGGAACGCGAGGCCTGGGACCTGTTCGGGATCGTGTTCTCCGGGCAGCCCGACCTGCGGCGGATTCTGACCGATTACGGCTTCGAGGGGCACCCGCTGCGAAAAGATTTCCCGCTGACCGGCTACGTCGAGGTCCGCTACGACGAGGACCGCAAGCAGGTGGTGAACGAACCCGTCCGGCTGACCCAGGATTTTCGGAGCTTCGATTTCCTCTCCCCATGGGAGGCGATGACGACTTTGCCGGGCGACGAGAAGGTTTACACCGAACGCGCCGCCGAACAGGCGAAAGGCCAGACATGAGTGACATCGCGGGCATCGTCCCTTCAGCCCGAACCGTCGAGATCGACAGTCACTCGATCAATTTCGGCCCGCAGCATCCCGCCGCGCACGGCGTCCTGCGTCTGATCCTGGAACTGGACGGTGAGATCGTCGAACGCGCCGATCCGCATATCGGCCTGCTGCATCGCGGCACCGAAAAGCTGATCGAATACAAGACCTACATGCAGGCGGTGCCGTATTTCGACCGCCTCGATTACGTCTCGCCGATGTGCGAGGAACACGCTTTCGCGCTGGCGGTCGAGAAGCTGCTGGGCATCACCGCGCCGGATCGCGCCCAGTGGATACGGGTGCTGTTCGCCGAAATTACCCGTGTGCTGAACCATCTGCTCAATCTGACGACCTACGCGTTGGACGTGGGCGCGATCACCCCGGCCCTGTGGGGGTTCGAGGAACGCGAGAAGCTGATGGAATTCCATGAGGCGGCGTCCGGCGCGCGGCTGCATGCGAACTATTTCCGTCCCGGTGGCGTGTCGAAGGATTTGCCGGCGGGCCTGACCGACAAGATCGCCGCCTGGGCCGAGACATTTCCAAAGTTTATCGACGATTTGGAAGGGTTGCTGACCAACAACCGCATCTGGAAGCAACGCACGGTCGATATCGGCGTGTTCTCGGCTAAACAGGCGTTGGCCTGGGGCTTCAGCGGGCCGCCGCTGCGTGCGTCCGGCGTGCCGTGGGATTTGCGCCGCTCGCAGCCGTACGACAAATACGCCGAGGTGGAGTTTCAGATTCCGGTCGGCCGCAACGGCGATTGCTACGATCGCTACCTGATGCGGGTGTATGAGGTCCGGGAATCCGTCAAAATCATCAAACAGGCACTGGTGAAGATGCAGCCGGGGCCGATTAAGGTGCAGGACCGGAAATTCTCGCCGCCGTCGCGGGTGGAGATGAAGCGTTCGATGGAAGCGCTGATCCACCACTTCAAGCTCTATACCGAAGGCTATCATGTTCCGGCCGGCACCACTTACACGGCGGTGGAAAGCCCCAAGGGCGAGTTTGGCGTGTATCTGGTCGCCGACGGCAGCAACAAGCCTTATCGTTGCAAAATTCGTTCGACGGGGTTCGCCTTCCTGCAAGCCACCGACGTGATGACCAAACGGCATATGCTGGCGGATGTCTGTGCGATTATCGGATCGCTGGATGTCGTGTTCGGCGAGATCGACAGGTAAATGATGGCAGCCACCAACGGATCGGCATTCGAACAGCCCGTCAGCTTCGCGTTCGATGCCGACAGCGAAGCGGAAATTTCCAAAATTGTCGCCCGCTATCCCGCCGGCAAACAGGCCAGCGCGGTGATCCCGGCGCTGTACATCGTGCAGCACCAGATGAAGCGGCAGACCGGCAGCGCCTGGGTGCCGGTGAAGGCGATGGACGCGGTCGGTGTGCGCCTGGGCATGCCGCCGATCCGGGTGTATGAAGTCGCGACGTTCTATTTCATGTTCAACATGAAACCGATCGGCAAGTATCATTTGCAGGTCTGCACTACCACGCCGTGCTGGCTGCGCGGATCCGATGCGGTGACCGAAGCCTGCCGGCACGCCACCGGCATCAAAAGCTTCGGTGAAACCAGCGCCGACGGCCTGTTCACCATGACCGAGGTCGAATGCCTCGGCGCCTGTGTCAACGCCCCGATCCTGCAGGTCGATGACGATTTCTACGAAGACATGGATGCCGAAAGGGTAGCGTCGTTGCTGGCGTCCTTGCGCCGTGGCGAACGTCCGGCGGCCGGATCGATGACCGGCCGGCAGACCTCGGCGCCCGAGGGCGGGCCGACGACTTTGCAATTCGCACCGGAGGGTTGAGATGCTGCACGATAAAGACCGCATCTTCACCAATCTGTACGGTCAGCACGATCCGTTCCTGAACGGCGCCAGGTCGCGCGGCGACTGGGACAACACCGTGGCGATCCTGGCACGCGGGCGCGATGCGATCGTGCAGGAGATGAAGGATTCTGGCCTGCGCGGACGCGGCGGGGCAGGGTTCCCGACCGGCCTGAAATGGTCGTTCATGCCGAAACAATCGGACCGGCCGTGCTACCTGGTGGTCAACGCCGACGAATCCGAACCCGGCACCTGCAAGGATCGCGACATTCTGCGGCATGATCCGCACAAGTTGATCGAAGGCTGCCTCGTCGCCGGTTTCGCGATGGGGGCGACCGCTGCCTACATCTACATCCGTGGCGAGTTCTACAACGAATCCCTGGCCGTGCAGCGTGCCATCGATGAGGCGTACGCAGCCGGACTGATCGGCAAGAACGCCTGCGGATCGGGTTACGATTACGACGTCTTCCTGCATCGCGGCGCCGGCGCTTATATTTGCGGTGAAGAAACGGCGCTGATCGAAAGCC
>JAYUEJ010000720.1:0-10295 GCA_043739265.1 Rhodopila sp.
CGCCCCCGCGCCGCAGATGCCCAGGATCTTCGCACCGGACGCCTGGGCCTTGACCAGGAACGCCGAAAAATCAGTGGTCTCCGGGAACGGATAGATCTGCGCGCCGAGCACTTTACCCCCGCCTTCCTCGACGAACTTGATGGTATCGCGCTGTGTGGCCGCGCCGAAAGCGTAGTTGGGTGTGATGAAATACCAGGTGTCACCGCCGGCCTTGACCATCGCACCGCCGGTGGATTTCGCCTCCATATAGGTGTCGAACACCCAGTGCATCGAATTCGGCGTGCAGGCCTTGCCAGTGATGTCGGACGACGCCGTACTGGTGCAGATCATGATCTTGTTCTTTTCCTTGACCACCGACGCCAGGGCCAGAGCGCAGGACGTAGCGCCGATGTCCATAATCAGATCGACCCCGCGCTGATCGAACCACTCGCGCGCAATGGAGACGGCGATATCCGGCTTGTTCTGGTTGTCGGCTGACACAACTTCAACATCGAAGCCCTGGGCGGCGAATTCCTGCACCGCCTGCTTGGTGCAGGCCACGCTGGTCGGACCGTTCACGTCGCGATACGGTCCGGACTGATCGTTCATCACCCCGATCTTGATCACCGGCTTGACCTGCGCGCGGGCGCGAAAAATCGGGGCTACGGCGGTGGCCGCGGCGGTCCCCAGCACGGTGCGGCGTTGTATTGTCATTTCGATCACATCTCCCTTGGATTGGTGACACGCTAAGCGAAACGGCGGCGTTGTCGAGAGAGATTTCTCCCGACACTTGTCTCACACCGCGGGATGTGCGTTTCACAGGCGATGACCGACTCTGTTCATGTTATTGGCGCGTCCGGCCGATCCGGCCTGGCGCTGTGCCAATCCCTGCTGGCGGATGACATTGCCGTGGTGCCGGTGGTGCGCGATCCCGCCAAATGGGCGGACACCGGGTTGCCAGCCGTGGCGCGGCTGGCCGATCTGCGCGCCCCCGACGCGTTGCGAGCGGCGCTGGACGGGGCGACGCGCATCGTCTCCTGTGCGCACGCGCGCCACACAACCGCGATCATCGCCGCTTCACCCCCCGGCGCCGTTCTGGTGCTGCTGGGGAGCACACGAAAATTCACCCGCTGGCCGGATGCACATGGCAACGGCGTGCTGGCCGGGGAAGCGGCGTTGCTGGGGTCCGGCCGAACCGGAATCATGCTGCACCCAACCATGATCTATGGCGCACAAGGGGAGAACAATGTGCAACGCCTGGTCCGGTTGTTGCGACGCCTGCCGGTCATGCCGCTGCCGGGTGGCGGACGCTTCCTGGTGCAGCCAATTCACCAGGCTGACGTGACCCGCTGCATCCGCGCCGCGCTGGACCGGATCGAACACGGCCCGGCCAGCATGGTGATCGCCGGTCCGGTGGCGGTTTCCTACGCGGACTTCGTGCGCGCCGTGGCCAAGGCGGCGGGATTACGCAAACCGTTCATCCTCCCTTTCCCCGCCGCCCCGTTGATCCTGGCGGCACGATTGACCCGGCATGTGTCCGCGTTGCCATTGGTGAAACCCGAGGAAATCCGCCGTCTGGTGGAGGACAAGGCGTTCGATATCGAACCAATGCGCCGTTTGTTGGGTGTCGAGCCGGTGTCATTGACGAAAGGCCTTGCGCTGACCTTCGCCGCACCGCACCAATACTGACCCCGCTTCGGAGACCCCATGCCGATCATCAACAGCATCGCCGCATTCCACCCCGAGATGACCGCCTGGCGGCAGGATCTGCACGCGCATCCGGAACTGTCGATGCAAGAGACCCGCACGGCGCGCGTGGTGCGCGAAAAACTGGCCGCATTCGGCGTGGATGAAATCATCACCGGCATGGCGACGCATGGCGTGATCGGGGTGATCCGATCCGGGACCTCCGACAGGGCGATCGGGCTGCGGGCCGATATGGACGCGCTGCCGATCCATGAGGAAACCGGGCTGCCGCACGCCAGCCTCAATCCCGGCGTGATGCATGCGTGTGGCCACGACGGCCATACGACGATGCTGCTGGGGGCGGCGAAATATCTCGCGGAAACCCGCAACTTCGACGGCACGGTCTATCTTATTTTCCAGCCGGCCGAGGAGTTCGAGGGCGGCGCCGAAAAGATGGTCCGCGACGGGCTGTTCGACCGTTGCCCGATGCAGAAAGTGTACGGCCTGCACAACTGGCCGGAGCAGAAAGCCGGCACGTTTCTGTGGCGCACCGGCCCCGTGATGGCGGCGGTGGGGTTCTTCGACATCGTGGTGACCGGTCGGGGCAGCCACGGCGCCTCCCCGCATCAGGGCATCGACCCCATCGTGGTCTCGGCGCAAATCATTGGTGCACTGCAAACGATCGTTTCGCGGTCGATCGAACCGATCGAGGGCGGTGTCGTTTCGATCGGCAGCATCACAGGCGGCGAAGCCTACAACATCCTTCCCGAACGCGTGGTCATGAAGGGGACCGCCCGATGGTACCGGCCGGAGGTCGGGGACAAGATCGAAGCCGGCATGCACCGCCTGGTGAAGGGCATCGCCGAAAGTTTTGGGGCAACGGCGGACCTGCACTTTTTCCGCCACGCGCCGGCGACCATAAACGACGCCGAGGCGACAGCGCTGGCGATCGAGGCAGCGACGGTCATCGCCGGCGGCAACGGCGTACAGGAGATGCGGGCCCCGACCATGGGCGGCGAGGATTTTGCCTACATGCTGAACGCCAAACAAGGCGCCTACCTGATGCTGGGCGCCGCGCGCGGCAACAACGATCCCCTGCTGCATCATCCGAAATACGATTTCAACGATGAGATATTGCCGGTGGGCGCATCGTGGTGGGCGACCCTGGTGGAGCAGCAGTTGGCGAAAGCGGGGTGACGGCGCTTAATGTCGGTTGAGATCGGCTTCCCTTTCGAGTTCGTCGTGCAGGGAACGCCGGCCTCGCTTCAGACCAAGCGGGCGCAGTCCAGGCAAGCGTGGCGGGACCGGGTTCGCGCAGCGAGCCGTGTCGCTCTTCCAGAGGGGCATTATGCCGCCGAAAGACAAATATCCGTAACGTTGTTCTATTTCCCGGTCACCGAGATGCAGGGCGACATAGACAATATCGTAAAACCAATACTTGACGCTCTTTGCCAACATATCTACATCGACGACAAGCAAGTCGAACGCGTCTGGGTACAAAAATTCGAACCGGACACGATTTTTCAGTTTAGCGCCCCATCGGCAACGCTGGCCAGCGCGATCCAAGGCGACCGACCCATGCTGTACGTGCGTATATCGGATGATCCCACCGAGGGGCTTGTGTGATGTCGTTGGCTCAAAATCAGTCCGTGGGCGTGATTTTGCAAATGCTGCTGCCCAACCTGGAAGCCGAGGGATTTCAGGTGTTTCTGCACCCCTCCCGAGCGGTTTTGCCGCCCTTTATGCACGGATACCAGCCAGACGCGATTGCGATGAAGGCGAACAAAAAAATCGCGATAGAGGTGGTATCAAGGCCGAACCAAGCGGCATCGCATGGCAAAAACCTCCAGGCGATGTTCCAGGGACATCCCGATTGGGAGCTTCGTATGGTTTATGCTCCGCCAGGGCACGCTGCTCAAGAAATAGCGGTCAAACCAAAGGACCTCGTGGTCGAGAGTCTCGACCGCGTGTTGACCATTTTCGATGAAGCCGGTCCCGTCCCGGCGTTGTTGACGGGCTGGTCGGTCTTTGAAGCCGCGGCGCGAACTTTGCTGCCGGCCAATCTCGCCAGACCGCAGCCCGCTTCTCGGCTTCTGGAAGTTCTTGCGTCTGACGGTTATCTGACTCCCGACGAGGCCGACGCTGTTCGCCGGCTGGGACGGATGCGAGATGAGGCAGCCCATGGCGGTCTGGATATCGTGCTCACAAGAGGCGATCTCGATAAATTGGTATCGGCAACACGCACCCTTTTGGAGGCCACGGCGCCAGGCGAATGACCCGCCTTGCCGCAATGTGCGATCCGGCACCTCGTGCCTTCCCTGCCGCGCTGCGTCCTACCCGGACAGATCGCCCTCGCCCGTCGGCATGTCCATCTGCGTCGGGTCGTCCGCCTCCCGCCCGTGCAACAGCAGCGCCACCAGGCCCGTCCAACCGGTCTGATGCGACGCCCCAAGCCCCTGCCCGGTGTCGCCATGGAAGTATTCGGAAAACAGCACATGATCGCGGAAATGCGGATCGGTTTGCTGGATCGCGGAGTCACCGAAAACCGGCCGCCGCCCATCCGCCCCGCGCAGAAACAACCGTGTCAGCCGCAGCGACAATTCGTCCGCGATCTCTCGCAAGCAAAGCCTGACACCTGACCCGGTCGGATATTCTACCCGGAATTCATCGCCATAGTAACGATGAAACCCATACAGTGATTCGATCAGCATGAAATTCACCGGCATCCAAACCGGCCCGCGCCAATTCGAATTTCCGCCAAACGCTCGGCTGTTGCTGTCGCCGGGAACATACGAAACGCTAAAATGTTGCCCATCCAGATTAACCTCGAACGGCTTATTCAAGTGCTCGCGCGATACACTACGCACCCCATATGGCGACAAAAACGCCGTCTCATCCAGCATCCGCCGCAGCAATGCCTTCATCCGGCGGCCACGTAACAACGACAGCAACCGCCGAGCCCCCTGCCCGGCCACGTCCCAATGCGAAACCAGCGCTGCCAGGTCGGGCCGATGATCCAGCACCCAGCGCAGCCGTTCGGAGAACTCGGGACACCGCGCAACCGTTTCGGGTTCAAGCACCTCCACCGCGAACAGCGGGAATAACCCCACCAGGGAGAACAGCCGCAGCGGAATCGCCGAACCATCTGGACGGCGCAATACATTATGATAGAACTGATCGACCTCGTCCCAAAGCCCGAGACGGCCGTTTTGACGAGTCATTGCTTCGGCGATCGCCAGAAAATGCTCAAAGAATTTCGTCGCGGTGGATTGATAGACGCGGTTGCGCGTGGCGAGTTCCAAAGAGATACGCAGCATGTTCAGCGAATACATCGCCATCCAGGATGTGCCATCCGACTGGTCGATCCGCCCGGCCACCGGCAGTTTCTGGCTGCGGTCGAAGACCCCGATATTGTCCAAACCCAGGAAGCCGCCTTGAAAAACGTTGCGCCCTTCAATGTCCTGGCGATTGACCCAGCCGGTGAAATTCATCATCAGTTTGTGGAAGACGCGCTCCAGGAACTCAAAATCGGGCGTGCCGCGCAGATCGGCGTCCATGCGGAACACGCGCCAGGCGGCCCAGGCATGTACCGGAGGGTTGACGTCGCCAAACGCCCATTCATAGGCCGGCAAGGCGCCGTTCGGGTGCATGAACCATTCATGCGTCAGCAGTAAAATCTGCTGCTTGGCGAAGTCCGGATCGATCAGCGCGAATGTAACGGCCTGGAAGGCCAGGTCCCAGGAGGCGTACCACGGATACTCCCATGTGTCGGGCATCGATATGATATCGCGATTGTTCAAATGCAGCCAGTCGCCATTCCGAATCCCCTGGCGTTCGGGCGGCGGCTCCGGTTGCAACGGATCGCCCTCCAGCCACCGCCGCACATCGAAACGATAGAACTGCTTCGACCACAGCATGCCGGCCAACGCCTGGCGCTGGACCAACCTCGCATCCGGAACGGTGATATGGGCTTGCAGGGCGGCATAGAACGCATCGGCCTCGGCGATCCGCGCTGCCACCACCGCATCATGATCGGCGAACGCATCGCCAGTCGAATCGGATCCCCGCCAGCGCAGCCGCAGCACATGCCGCCCGCCCGCCGCCAGCGTCAGCTTCACGTGCGCAGCGCATTTCGTGCCCTTCTCCCGATCCACCGCATCGGCCCGGCCATCCACCACAAAATCGTTGATGCCATCCTTGAATGGCCCCACCGCATCCGCCCCGTACAACCGCCGCGTATTCGTCTCGTTGCGGCAAAACAGCCAGTCGGCATCGGTGTCGATCGACAGCAACCGCTCCGCCATCCGGTTGTGCGATGCGACCACGCCGCGATCCGACAAACTCAACCCGGGTTCCGGAATCCCCGGCCGCCAATCCCAGGTGTTGCGCGCCCAAAGCTGCGGCAGAACATGCAAATCGGCGGCGTCCGAGCCGCGATTATCGATGGTGATCCGGATCAGGATATCGTCCGGCGAAGCCTTGGCATATTCCACCATCACATCGAAATACCGGCCATCGTCAAACACGCCGGTATCGAGCAGCTCGTATTCCGGTTGATCCAGTCCGCGCCGCGCATTCTCCGCGATCAAGGCGTCATATGGAAACGCCGCCTGCGGATACTTGTAAAGCATTCGCATATACGAATGGCTCGGCGTGCCATCGAGGTAATAGTATAGTTCCTTGACGTCCTCACCGTGATTGCCCTGCGCGTTGGTCAGGCCGAACATCCGCTCCTTCAGGATCGGATCGCGGCCGTTCCAAAGACCCAACGAGAGACACCACCGCAAACGATCGTCGGTGAAGCCGGCGATCCCATCTTCGCCCCAGCGGTAAGCGCGGCTGCGCGCATGTTCGTGCGGAAAATACTGCCACGCGTCACCCGAGGCCGAGTAATCCTCCCGCACGGTTCCCCATTGCCGTTCCGCGAGATACGGCCCCCAGCGCAGCCAGGTGTCCCGATCCCCGAGACGTTTTCCCTCAATCGTTTGCAGCAAATGGCTCGGCATAAGGCATCCTATGTCCTACCGCGGCCGCGACGCCAGCCGACGCTCATAGGCCTGGGCCAGCAAGGTACTCGGAAACAGCAAAGCGAAATAGATCACGGCGATCACCGTATAGACCTCCAGCGGCCGATACGTATCCGCTGTCACCAGCATGCCATTATAAAGCAAATCCGGCACCGCGATGGTCGAGATCAAAGACGTGTTCTTCAACTGCGTGATCGACTGGTTCACGAAAGGCGGAATCATCCGCCGCACCGCCTGCGGCAGAATCACCCGTCGCATCACATGCCACCGACCCAGCCCCAGTGCCCGCGCCGCGTCCCATTGCCCCTGCTCGATGGAGATAATCCCGCCCCGGAAAATCTCCGCATAGAATGCCCCCGTATAGCACGACAATGTCATGATCCCCGCCACCACGGCCGGAATTTGGATGCCAAGCAGCACCGGCAGTGCGTAATAGAACCAGACGATCTGCACCAGCAGCGGGGTGCAGCGAAACGCCTCGATAAACGCCACCAGGGGAATGTTCAGCAGACGGGATTTCGATATCCGCCCCAGCCCGACCGCCAGTCCGATGATCAGTCCGATAAAGATCGTGACCGCGGTGTAGCCGAGGGTGACAAGCACCCCACGCCAGAACAGCGGTGCGTAGCGCAGCAGGAAAACGAAGTCCCACTGATAATGCATGTGGGACCCCTACCGTGGTGACGCCGATAGCGTCGATACACCCACCCGCTGACAGGGGAAACCCCGGACTGACCGAAGGGTGTGTTTAATTGTTGCGAAAGGGCGTTTCGCGGTTTTCTCAGGCGGCGATTTTCGAATTTCAAAAGATACAAATCCGTCATATTGCGGTAGGTGGAACATTATGGACAACGACTCGCCAACCTGCCGTCCCGCACCATCACTTGCACACATAGCGCGACCAGCCGGCTCACTTGTGTTAGCGGCCGTCCTCGCTGTTCCCTTCGTTCTGTTCTCCGCATTCACCGGCATATCCTGGTTCGATGACGAGGGCACTTTGCTGGTGGGATTCCGGTCACTGCTCGATGGGCATCGGTTGTACGATGAAATATACTCTCTGTACGGTCCAATGTATAACGCATTCTACCGCCTCATCTATGTCGCACTGGGTGTGCCGTTGACCCACATGGCGGGCCGGACGATAGCGGCTGCGCTCTGGATTGGCTATACTGCCGGATTCGCGGCGTTTTGCTATTGCGTGACCCGGTCGATACCGGCGATGTTGATTGGATTTCTGTTCGTATTGGTCTGGCTGGCACGGTTGATGGAATCGCCCGGTCATCCGGAAGAAATGTGTCTTATTCTGCTGGCAACTGTCCTGCTGCTCGTATATTCTGTCGAACGCACACCCGGAATTGCCACTTGGGCCGGCATCGGCGCGGCGGTCGCGGCCCTGGCAATGGTAAAGATCAACATCGGCGCTTATGTCGGTGGAGGCGTTCTGCTTATATTTTTGCGAGCTACCACGCCTGCCGCCTGGACGAAAATTGCCATTACAGTGATGGCGGTCGCTTTGTTGTCCCTGCCGTTGGCGATTGGGATACTGCTGTTCGATTTTGAATGGGTCAGACATTATGTTGTCTTTGCCACATTGACGATCGCGGCGGCCCTGATTGTCTCGCTGAATGTTCCAATGCCATCTGTCATCCGACCAGCGAATTGGTCGATAATCGTCATAGCTGGCGGGTTGACCTGCTTTGCGGTCATTGGCGGCACAATCGTTGCCGGGAGCTCTGCCCATGCCATCCTTACAGCGGTCCTGCTACAGAACGCCGACTTCATCCGCAATTGGTATCTCCCGCTTTATTCCGTATCCCGAGACCTGATAACCGCGGCCGCGTCAGCCCTGTTCGCTGTCGGCTATTGCGTAAGTGGATCGCGCCCGTCGTTGCGAGAATGTCGCCAGGTAGGTATTCTCATACTTAAATTCTATATAATCGTCGTGGGTATCGGCCATTTCGTGATTACTCAAGGTCCAATATTTCTAAACGATGCCCATGTTTTTGGGTTTGAAGTTCAGATATTTCTGACACTGACACCGTTCTGCTGGCTACTTATGATCCCCTCGACAGAGAACGGATCGAGACCAACGGTCGGGCGCTGTACGGTGGGCCTCGTTGGCGCGATCATGTCGTTGTACCCGTTTCCGGTCGCCGGTCATCAGATCAACATTGGCGGGTTATTGCCGATCCTGATGCTGCCCATCCTTGCCTGCGACGTTTTGGAGGCTTTGCACAAACGTGGCATCGTCACATGGTTGCCTTCGCCCCTCCGCACAGGTCTGGCAGTGGTGGTGGTTTTCGTCCTGGGTACGGCCAAGACCCTGCAAAGCGCACATATCTATCTGGACAACGCGATGCTGGGTTTGCCTGGTAGCGGATTCATCCGAACCAGCCAGGAGCAGGCTGACGACCTCCGATGGGTAACCGCCGAACTCTCAACCTGCAGAGCGTCCTACTCGCTGCCGGGAATGTACAGTTTCAACTTTTGGACCGGGCATGCGCTGGCGACATCGCTGAACACCAACGACATGTTGGCTTTCATCTCGCCGACGCAGCAGGATAGCATCGTGCAGGCTCTGTCCCGCCAGACCGATCTTTGCATCGTTTACAATGAGGCATTTCTGGAAAAATTCGACCGCGGGCAAATTAAAACCAGCCCACCACTTTTGCGTTATCTCAAGCGCGATTTCGTTGCGGAAGCACAGCGGAATGGCTATATGATTCTCAAACGACCCATATCGATGCAAAGCATCTCGAAGCAATTCGGTGCGGCGCAGGTTGGATTGGCCCACGACCGCACTGAATGACCCCGCTTAGAACGACAACCCTGGCGGAACCTGGTCGCGTGAGACGTTGTTCTTCGCCAGACCCTCCAGCATCCACTCCCGAATCTGCCCGGTGCCGCGGTTCATATCCAGCCACGCGTCGATCACTTCGCGGAACCGCGTATCCGGCTCCCGCTGCAACCCCAGGCAGCTTGGCAATGCCACGACCGGGTTGGTCAGCAGATAATAAGGACCCAACGCCGGGTTCTTCCCCACCGTCGCCAGCCCCAGCAGCGCCGCCTGGATATGCGCGTCGGCGCGTCCCGATTGCAGCGCCAACGTGCATTCGTCGCGCGTCTTGTAGCCGGTGAGCTGGGCTTTCGGGCAGTACCGCCGAGCCGCTGTCTCATGCAGGGAGCCGAGGTCGAAGACGATCGTCAGCTCCGGTTTGTTCAGATCGTCCCAGGTCTTCGGCGACAGACCCTTCTTCGCCAGACAGCCGAACGGATGGATGATCATCGGCCGCGTAAAGCTGATCGACAGCGCCCGCGCCGGGGTCGGGTTCAGCGAAAACGCCACGTCGATCTTGTTGGACTGCAGGTCCAGCACCGAGTTCCCGTAAGTCGATTCGATGTATTCTAACTTGGCGTCGAACACTTTAGCGATATCCTGCGCCATGGAAATACAGGCGCCCGACCATTCGCCGCTGACGAGGTCCTTTTGGAAGTAGGGCAATTCACCCGGCAGCGCGGCAATCCGTAATACCTTGGTGCGGCGCACCCGGTCGAACGTACTCTCGGGGGCGGTCTCGGCCCGCGCCGATCCAATAAACCCCA
>JAYUEJ010000721.1:0-3417 GCA_043739265.1 Rhodopila sp.
GGCGCTTCAGTCGGCGGCGATGGACACCCCGCCCAGGCGGGCGGCGTCGGCGTAGGCGCGGACGGCGGCGCCGAACTGCGCGAAGATCGCGCGCGACAGGGGGTCGGTGCGCCAGTCGTATTCTGGATGCCATTGCACCCCGACCGCGTAGCCGATGGCGGGGCCGGCCTGGCTCGCGACGACGCTGACGGCCTCTATCGTGCCGTCGGGCGCGAAGCCTTCGGCGACCAATCCGGGTGCCAGTTGGTTGATGCCCTGATTGTGCAGGGAGTTCACCGCGATCTCGGTCATGCCGGCGAGGCGGTGCAGCCACCCGCCCCGGGTCACGCGGATCAGGTGCGCCTTACCCTGGCGGACGCGGGCCGACGGCTGCATCGGGGTGGAGTGGTCCATCCGGTCCGGCAGGTCCTGCAGGCGCTGATGCAGCGATCCGCCCAGGGCGACGTTCAGTTCCTGGAAGCCGCGGCAGATCGCCAGCAGGGGAACGCCGCGTGCCACGGCGGCGCGGATCAGCGGCAGGGTGATGCCGTCGCGGGCGGGATCTTCGGGCGTGCCCTCGGCGTGCGGGGGACCGTCGTAATGGTCGGGTTGGACGTTGGATCGGCTGCCGGTCAACAGGATGCCGTCCAGGCGGTCCAGCAATGTCTCGATATCCGCGGTCGGTCCGTTGGCGGGCAGTAAAACCGGGACAGCGCCGATTACTTCATCGGTTGCCCGCACATACGTGTCGGAGGCCGCATGGTTCGGCATTCCGAAAACACCGAACTGCTTGGTGCAGCAACTGATGCCGATCAATGGCTTGACGACGCGCGGGGACCTCATGGCGATTATGATCATCCGCCTGATTCGCGGCAAAAAGAAGACTTTTTCGTCTCTCGTGACACATGACGGTCATGCGGACCGCAGATTACCGCGGTTTGGCACCCGGGACCACGATCTGCTCGAACAATTGCGGGTCGAAGCTGCCGCCGAGTTGGGCGTTGTATAATGTCACATGAGTCTCCCGCCGCTGGGCATCGATCACGGTCCATTGGCGCAAAGTCATCGGAGGATCGGCGAAAATCAGCGTCAGCGAGCCGTCGCCAGGACTGTCGGTGCGCACCAGCGTGAGTTGAAGCTGGCCGGGCAGGCGCTGAAGTGCGGTCACCGTGACCGAACCCGACAGTTCGACATGGTCGGCCAGCAGGATACCGAGCGGCGTGCGGTTGAGGCCGATGTTGGTGGTTTGTTGGAGGGCCGAGTCGTGGAACGTCAGCACGCCATGGGCGGCAATCAGCAGGAACGGCGACGGCGGATCGTATTGGAACCGCATGCGGCCGGGGCGTTCCAGCCAGGCCGTGCCCTCCGCTATGCCGCCGTCCCGGGCGACCTGCATAAAATGGGCCTTGAGGGATTTGAGGCCGTTCAGGTAGGCCTCGATTTGGGCGATGTCGGCTTTGTCCCTGGCCGAGACAACGGCGCCGGGCGCTGCCCTGGCTGTCAGCGGCAGAAGCGCGGCGGCGGAGAGCATCAGCGTGCGGCGTTGGATCATGGCAGTGGATGTGGCGTGTCCGCGGCGGGTTTGCAAATACTGTCTGTTCGAGTCTCATCCAGGGCCGATCGCCATGAACGATCCCGAGGCGCCATCAAGTGGACGCGGACATTCCGCGACCTTTGGGGATTGCCGCGTCGTCGCGCTTGGTTTGCTAACGGCGGCCAGGCGTTAATTCAGCCTCTCGACAAAGACCTTGACCTTGCCGCCGCAGGCCAGCCCGACTTCCCACGCGCGTTCGTGGGTGACGCCGAAATCCAGCAGTTGGGGGGCGCCGGAGTCGATGGTTTTCATGGCGGCGTCGGCGACCGCGCCTTCGATACAGCCGCCGGAGACCGAACCGGCCATGCGGCCTGATTTGGTGACCGCCATCTGGCTGCCGGCGGGGCGAGGGGAACTGCCCCAGGTTTCGGTGACGGTGGCAAGGGCCACTTGCTCCCCAGCGGCGCGCCAGGCGGCGGCGGTGGACAGGATATCTTCCGACAGGCTCATGGTTGGGTTCCCTTCAAGGGGCGGGTCATGGTCACGGGGCGCGATAACAGATCGATCAGGTTGCGCAGGCTGGCCAGATTATGCACCGGGCGGAATTCGTCCACATGCGGCAGCATCGCTCGGATGCCTTGTGATTTCGGCTCGAAACCGCTCCAGCGCAACAGCGGGTTTAGCCATACCAGCCGTGTGCAGGACCGGTGGAGGCGGTCCATGTTCTCGGCCAGGCCGTTCGCACCGTCCCGGTCCAGGCCGTCGGTGATCAACAGGACGACGGCGCCTTGTCCCAGGACGCGCTTGGCCCACAGGCGGTTGAAGCTGGCGACGGCTTCGCCGATGCGGGTGCCTCCCGACCAGTCCGGCACGGCGTGGGCGACCATCTGGAAGGCGACCTCGGGGTCCCGGGCGCGCAATTGGCGGGTGACGTTGGACAGGCGGGTGCCGAACAGGAAGACGTGGACGCGATCACGGTCGTTGGTCACGGCGTGGAGGAAGTGCAGCAGGATTTGGGCGTAGCGGGCCATGGAGCCGGAGATGTCGCACAGCACGACCAGCGGCGGCGGGCGGGTGACCCGGCGGTTGCGGGCGATGGTCAGAATTTCACCGCCCTGGCGGAGGCTGGCGCGGATGGTGCGGCGGAGGTCGGTTTTCGGGCCGTTCTGGTCGGCGCGCAGGCGGCGGGTGCGGCGGAGGTCCAGCGGCAGCACCAGGCGGCGGATTTCGCGCTTGGCTTCGGCGATCTCGGCGGCGCCCATCGCCTCGAAATCCATCTGCTGGAGGCGTTCGCGGGCCGACACGGTCATTGTCATGTCGGTGACCGGGGGTTCGTCTTTCGGCTGCGGCGGGCGGTCCTTTTTGGCCGCGAAGGCTTCGGCGACGCGGCGGGCGGCCGGGGGAGGGCGTTCGGCTTTGGGTTTTTTTTGGGCGTCGAGCAAGGCCATGGCGGCCGCTTGTTCGGCGGCGGAGGGGTCACGCCAGAACAGGGCGAATGCCTGGTCGAAGACGTCGCGATGTTCGTGGCGGTGGATCATGGCGGTGCGCAGCGCGGTGCGGGCCTGGATTTTGGAGGCGAGGTCGATGCGGGTGAGGGCTTCCTGGGCCGCGATGGTCTCGGCTGGGCCGACCGGCAGGCCGGACCGGCGCAGCAGTCTGGCGAAATGCATGACGTTGGCTGCAAGCGTCGGGGCTGCAAGCGTCGGGGCTGCGAGGCGGGGGTTCGGCTGGTTCAGGGGGGCCGAGGCGTTCATCATCGGCTGCACTGGAAGCCTGGCGGCGCGGGGATGCAAGGGGGGTTGGGTCCAGGGCAATCGGGTGAACCAGGACGTTGAAGCGCCAGGTCGCCAAGACGCCAAGGAAATCGCCAAATAACGTGTTCACCGGCGAACCAGGAGGCGTGG
>JAYUEJ010000722.1:0-3413 GCA_043739265.1 Rhodopila sp.
GTAGAATTGGAAACACGAATGAACACAAATGAACACAGATAAGGTTGCAATAAATCTCATTTCTGAGAAAATTATTGGATGCGCGTTCGTCGTTTCGAACACACTCGGTGTTGGCTTTCTTGAAAAAGTCTATGAAAACGCCCTGGCGCACGAATTGCGCAAAGCCGGCCTGACCGTCGAGCAGCAGCACGCTGTGGTGGTTCACTATGATGGTGTGGTCGTCGGCACATACATCGCCGACCTCCTCGTCGAGAACGTGGTACTCGTCGAACTGAAAGCGGTCACGGCGTTAAATACTGTTCACCGGGCTCAATGTATCAATCACCTCAAAGGAAGCCGCCTTTGGCTCTGCCTGCTGCTCAACTTTGGAAGCGCTCGGCTTGAGATCAAGCGCCTGGTCAACGGCTCATAGCGACACGGCTCATAGCGAGACACGCGCGGTTTCCGGTCATCGTGAAAATGCCGTGGAACGCATTTGGGTGAACCAGGACGTTGGAACGCCAGGTCGCCACGATACCGCGTTCACCGGCCAACACCGAGGCGTGGCTTGCTTCAGCCGGACCGTTGGGCGACCGGATGCTCATTCATCAGCCCTTCCTGGTGACCCTGGCGTTTCTACTTTGTTTATTCACCCGATTGCCCTGGCGTCACCCCCAACCGCGTAGCCCGCTGATTCGCGCCGTGCGGACCACGAACCAGACCCATACCAGTTGCGGCAGGACGGTGATGAACGGGACCAGCGGCTTCAGGAATGAGGGCGCGGCGATGAACAACAGGCAGCAGACGCCGCCGATAATCGCAAAGCCCCAATGCACCAGCGTCACCGTCACGGGGGATACGCCTGAGCGTTGGGCGACCTGATACAGATGCCCGCGGTGCGGTTGAGTGAGGGACTCGCCGGCGAGCGCTCGGCGCAGGAGGGTGAACCCCACGTCGAACAGCACGCCCGACAGCAGCATCGGCATCAGCAGGAAAGACAGCTCCACGCCGTCGAAACGGCTGGCGACGACGGCGAGCACCGCCAGCATGAAGCCGCAGAACTGGCTGCCGACATCGCCCATGAAGATGCGCGCGGTGGGGAAGTTGAACGGCAGAAAGCCGGCCAGTCCGGCTGCCAGCAGGCCGGCGGCGGCATAGCCGAACCAGCCGCCATGCTGTTCGGCGATGAACGCGATGAACAGGCACGCGATCAGCGCGACTCCACTGGCCAGTCCGTTCAGCCCGTCGATGAAGTTCATCGCGTTGGTGGTGAACAGCAGCCAGACCATGGTCGCCGCCACGCCGGCCCAGGCGAAGGGCAGCGGGCCGAAATAGGGGATCCGGAAGTCGATCACGTAAAGGCCGCTGGATACCGCGACAAGCGCCGCCACCACCTGGGCGCCGAGCTTGATGGTGAACGGCCAGTCGAACAGGTCGTCGAGGAAGGCGACGACCGCGATCGCTATGGATGCCTCGATGACGCCGAGGAAATACGGGTTCGCCAGACGGGCGAATTCGGCAAAGTGGTAGAGCACCGCGATGCCGACGAGAAAGGTGACGACAATACCGACTCCGCCGCCTTTTGGGGTCGGCCGGTCGTGCGCCTTGCGGGCCTGTGGCGTGTCCATCACGCGTGCGGCGATCATCATGCGGACCGTGGCGGCCGACAGCATGACGAGCAGCGCGGCAAAGCCCAGATGGCGGAGGAAGGCGGCAAGGGTCATTCGGCGATCCGGTCGGTGACGGCGGGATCGTCTATCCGCTTCCCGCCGCCGCGACCATCCCGCCCCGTTCCGCCTTGCGTCGGCGGATCAGTGGGTGAAGCTTTCCGCCTTGCGTCGGCGGATCAACGGGTGAAGCCTTCCAGCTCGTCCTTTGCCCAGTCGATCGCCTGTTGGATCGTCTGGCCGGCCACCAGTTTCGACACCATGGTCGGGATCAGTCCCCGGTTCCACGCCTGCACCCCGATACTCGGCGGGCCAGCCGAACCGGTGATGTAGTATTCCGCGTCATGCCAGGGGCGGATCGGGTAATTGTAAACCGTGCCTAACGGCGGCTCGACCTCGGCCCAGATCTTGAAGTCCGACATGGATAGATACGGCGGGATATCATAACCGGAGACGGCACTGGTCAGGGCTTCCATTTGCTCACGGGCGCCAAGGTGGCGGAGTAAGTCGCGGGCGGCGGGTTTGTTTTGCGCGAACGACCACAGGCCGAAGAAATACGGCCGCATCGGCACCAGGCGTCCCTTGGGTCCGCGCGGGTTGGGGAAGGTCCAACAATCCGCCGCGACCTGGGGCGCATCGCGCTTGGCCACCGCCCAGGCCGACGGCGGATTCCAGATCATCGCCGACTTGCCCGAGATCAACGCTCGGTTATTCGATGCATCGTCATAGCTGACCGTGTCGGGCGGCAGGTAAGGCACCATCCGCTTTGCGTATTCCAGTGCCATCCGCACGTTGTCGGAATCGGCCGTGATGTTGCCCTTGGCATCGACCAGATCCGCGCCAAACGCGCCAAATGTGGCGCCCCATGTCTGGTTCGAGTCGGTCGTGCTGCCGCACCCGAATCCGAACGGGAACCCCGCCTTGTGGCAGGCCGCGGCGGCCTTGAGTTGAGCCTCATAGGTCCATTCGGCGGAGGTCGCGGGAGTGGATTCGTGCGCCGGAAACCATTTCTGGATGTCGATGCCGGCGAAGTCCCTGAACATGCTGATGCGTGCGCAGGGCGTCAGCGGCGCCGATCCCCAGGCGACCGGAACGCCTTTCCATTGCCCGTCCGACACACCCAGATATTCGAAGGCGCGGCCGAGCCTGCCGTATTTGGCGATGAAGGGTTGCACGATGTCGTCAACGGAATCGAGCACGTCCGCGTATTGATGCACCGACCACATGTCGAAGGCGTAAACGTCATGTCCGGTCTTGGCCTGTGCCTCGGCCGCCATTGTGATGTTGATTTTGTAGCCGACGGCGGTGAGGAAATCGAGCTGGACATCGACCTTGTTCTTTTCCGCCCAGGCGCCGACCAGTTTGCGCATGGTGTCGTTGCCGGCGGGCACCCAATGGTCCCACAGGGCGACATTCAGCTTCCCGGCGGCACCGGCGGTTCGGATATGGACCAGCGGCAGCGCCGCGGTGGCGGCACCAAGGCGAAGTGCCTTGCGACGGGTCAAGCGTGCTTTCATTGTCGTGTGCTCCCTGATGAGCCGGCGTTTTGCCGGTTTTTTATTGCGAGGAGTATTTATCAGCCGAGGCGCTGAAACAAGTTAAACCGTCGTTAACCCGGGGTAATCGCATTTGAAGTGCCGTTGGTTTCGGACGTTGCAACCGCCTGGTGTCGGTGTCATGGGTCTTGTATTTGGAAAGCCCGCATTGCAACGCAGATGCACGCCGATAACCGCTGATGAATGCATATCGACCTTGTTCCCCGAGTCG
>JAYUEJ010000723.1:0-3413 GCA_043739265.1 Rhodopila sp.
CTTGATTCGGCGGCGATGTGTCGCAACGGCACGCCCAGGTAGCTCAGTTGGTAGAGCATGCGACTGAAAATCGCAGTGTCGGTGGTTCGATTCCGCCCCTGGGCACCACTTTGCCATCGTAATATCTGTCGCCCGGTTGGCGACCTGGAAGCGACGCCGTAAATCAGCCCTGACCGGTTCGCGGACTCCCTTGATGGGATTTCGGCGCCGTCCGGTGTGGTTCAAGCGTCAATCAGTCCTGATTGTGGTTCCGTGACGGTAACGCGGCCGGCATTTCGGAAACCGTAGCGGATGCAGTGCCGCACCGTCGGCGGTCCGCGACCCGCGGCGGTGTGCGGCGCCGGCCTGCCGACCGCAGGTTAGCCTGGCCTCGTCGGAATTTGTTACGTTACCATAAATATATAGAAGGAACACTACCGGTCGCGGCATTGTGCGATAAAGTATTCGAGAAGTGAATGGTCCAGCGCACAAGTCAAACAAAAACCATCTAAGCTTCCTGGTAACAGGGGGCGAATATGCAACTTAATTTCATCTATGATCCCGACGTGGCGGCGGCTCCCGCGGCGTTTAAATCCGGACTGGCACTCGCGGCACAGGCGATCGGCGAGATGATCACCGACCAGATCACCGTCAATCTCTATGTTAAATATTACGATATCGGCGGCACCACGCTGGCCCTCGGTGGCCCGGACAAAGGCGCTTCGCTGCCTTACGCCGAGGTTGTCTCTCAGCTTTCCAGGCATGCCACCAACGCCGCCGAGCGGCAGAACGTGGCGTTGCTGCCGGCGGTGGCGCCAGCCGGCATGACCAACGTCTATGTTTCGCCTGCGCAGGAAAAAGCCTGGGGACTGATTTCGCCGACCGCCACGGACGTTGACGGCATTCTGGATTTCAGTTCGGTCAATTCGTACTATTTCGACCCGGCGCATGTCGTAGCCACCGCATTCGGTTTTGTCGGCATTGCCGAACATGAGATCACCCATGCGCTGGCCCGCATCCGCGGCGATGGCCCGTTCGACCTGATCGATTATGCCGCCCCGGGTGTGCGCAACCCGTTGGGCGCCGGCGGCGGGTATTTTTCGATTGATGGCGGCAAAACCAATCTCGGCGATTTCGCGACCGTCGATCCGTCCGACTGGAATGGTTCCAACGATAGTTTCGACGGCATCACATCTCCCGGTAGCCCGAATGGGCTGACCCTGGTGGACAAGATGCTGATGGGCGCCCTTGGTTTTAATGTCGATCCCATTCCGGCACCCCCGCCGCCTCCCCCGCCCGTCCCACCTGTTCCCATCCCCCCACCGCCGCCGGTGCCTCATCCAACCCCTGGTCCGCCGGCGACTCCGCCTGTGCCACCCGCCAATCCCACACCGCCACCGACGCCGGGCCTGAACGTGTTCGACACCACCACCGGCCAATCCGCCTCGGCGGCCATGCAGGACTATGTCGGCCCGGTCGCCGGGATACTGCGGCAGATCATCGCCGTCACGTCGGACAGCCTGAATATCACCGCCACGACGCCGAGCTGGTTTATTCACAGCGGCAGCGGCAATGACGCGATCGCGGTCAGTAGCGGGACAAACGTGCTGGACGGCGGGACCGGATCGAATTTCCTGACGGGCGGCAGCGGCTCCGACACCTTCTTTGTCGATGCCCGCGCTGCCGCCAGCGCCATCTGGTCAACCGTCGTCGGCTTCCATTCCGGCGATAACCTGACCGTGTGGGGCGTGACGAAAACCGATTTCGCGATTTCTTGGCTCGACGGGCAGGGTGCCGCCGGCTTCACCGGGCTGACGGCCGGCTTTACGGCGCTGGGCAAGGCCAACGTCAATCTAACGCTGACAGGATTCACCCTGGCGAGTATCTCCAGCGGCCAGCTTTCCGTCAGTTTCGGCGCCACGGCGGATAGTCAGGGCCTTCCAGGCAGTACGTTCATGAATATTCGCGCGGCATAACAATATCCGGATGGGGCCGTTGAAGCCCCACCACGACAATTTAGGACCGTACCGACACATCGATGCGGGGGCGCTCCGGCCCACCGCGAGCGACGCGGCATCATCACCGACTGCCAGAATACGAAATCGTCGATCCGGAGAACGGAAAAAATTTATTGGATACCAATGCCCAAACCAGGCGTGAGAATGCCAATAAACGGCCGGTAAACGACCGGTGGAGGAAAATACCCCGGCCCGCCAAAAACCACCGGCGGCCCGCGGTAGTAGCCACCACCCCAACCGCCATCACGGTTTCGATCGCCGCGTTGGTCCCATCCGCGATTCTCTTCGCGGCGATGCTCCCACCCGTGATCCTGCTCGCCACGGCGATCCCACCCGTGATGTTCCCCGCCGCGGCCCTCATCCCGCCGATCGTCTCGTCGCTCGTCCGCACCAGCCGAACCGATCGGCACCCCGAACAGCAGAACGCCGGCGATCGTCACCCAAAGGGCAAACCGCGGCGCCATGCGGCGGTTCGATGCAATCCCTGTCACAGATGTCATGGTTCGCTCTTTCCGACGAGATAGCGGGAGATCAGCTCCGGGAGCCAGCCTCACGGCCAAATTTGCGGAACACGTCGTCCGCGATTTTTTTCTGCGCATCCGGCATCGCCGCGTAAAGCGTCGCGAACGATGAGGTCAGGCTCTTCAAGCCGTCAACATGTGCCTGGGCGAATTTCTCGTAGGCCTTCAGGTCATCCACCGCGGTCATTGCCACCGCCTCCTTCGCTGATCGTTCCGCGATCAGCTTGTGCATCACCACCGCATTGTCACGCATCGCGGTGGCGACGCCATTCCAGTTCGTTTCTTCGTCCGGCGTAATCTTCAGCGAGGCATGCAGGCGCGCGATCCGGTGTTCGACGGTTTCCTTCATCGCGTGCGCCTTGGGGCCCCCAGCCGGATGCATCTTCATGCTGCTCGGCGGCGACGAGGGTGCGACCGGCGTGACGCTGTCGGCGGCCATAGACCTCATCGGGCCGGCAAGCGTCGCGACACAAATCAACAGCGAAAACGCGATCGTGCGGGGGAACGAAGACATGAACGTATCCTTTATCAACAACTTCTGTCCGGGAGCATCCCGGCAAGGCGATTCGAAACCCGCTCTGTCCTGGCATCATTTGGCTCAACGCGCCAGGACCGGCCAGTAGTCGGACTGGAAGCATCAACCAGGCGCCGGGAAACAAGTGGCAGCGACCCGCGCAACCCAGCCACCCATAACCCCGACAGGATTCTCTGGATCGACGATCCAAATCGCGGTGCCGAAAAACAACCGTAAAATCGGACCTGGCCTTTACGGTCCCGGGACACTTTGGGAGCCCATCGGCCTGGACTGCGCCGCCACCTCCGCGCCGCCGATCACATGCTGGATCGCGCGGGCAAGGTCCTCCTCAAGAAACGGTTTCTGAAGAACATTGACACC
>JAYUEJ010000724.1:0-3412 GCA_043739265.1 Rhodopila sp.
CTTCCTCAAGGCCGGTCATCTGCCGACCCTCTTCTCCTCCTTTCTCTATTTCGACATCAGCTTCATGGTTTGGGTGTTGCTCGGCCCGCTTGGCGTCGCAATCGCCAAGGCCCTGCATCTCGACCCGGCCCACAAAGGCCTCATGGTCGCCACGCCCGTTCTCGCCGGAGCGGCCCTTCGCGTCGTGCTGGGCCTGTTGGTCGATCGCTACAAACCAAAGCGTGTCGGCATCGGCGCACAGATCGTCGTCATCGCCGGGCTGATCGCCGCCTGGATGATCGGCATCGACAGTTTCGCCGCGGTCCTGGTGTTGGGCTGCGTTCTCGGCCTTGCGGGCGCCTCGTTCGCCGTCGCGTTACCCCTGGCGTCGGCCTGGTACGGACCGGAGCATCAGGGCACCGCCCTGGGCATCGCCGGAGCGGGCAATTCCGGTACCGTCCTGGCGGCGCTGTTCGCCCCGATGTTGGCCATCGCCTTCGGTTGGCAGAACGTGATCGGCCTCGCGGCAATCCCGCTGGTGCTGACGCTCGGGATCTTCATCTTCGCCGCGAAGGATAGCCCCAACACACCGGCGCCGAAGCCGTTGGCCGCCTACTTCGCGCTGCTGAAGGAAGGCGATTGCTGGTGGTTCATGTTCTTCTATAGCGTGACATTCGGCGGTTTTGTGGGCCTCGCGTCCTCGTTGACGATTTACTTCAACGACGTTTACGGTTTGCCCCCGGTCACCGCCGGATACTGCACCGCCGCGGTGGTGTTCGTCGGATCGCTGGTGCGCCCGATGGGTGGAGCGGTCGCCGACCGGGTCGGCGGTGTCCGAGCCCTGGTGGTTCTGTATGCCGTCGCGGCCGGCGCCTTCGCGACGATTTCGACCGGCCTGTCCACGATCTATCTGGCGATGCCCGTCTTCATGATCGGCATGCTGGCGCTAGGCATGGGCAACGGTTCGGTGTTCCAACTGGTGCCGCAGCGCTTCAAGAAAGAAATCGGCGTCATGACCGGCCTCGTCGGTATGAGCGGCGGCGTCGGCGGGTTCTATCTGGCCTCCAGCCTTGGTTATTCCAAACAGCTCACCGGCAGCTACGGCGCTGGTTTCCTGGTGTTCGCCATGCTGGCGGCCCTGGCGCTGGTTGGCATCAGCGGGGTGCGCCGCCGGTGGCGGACCACATGGGGTGAGCTCTACGGCGCGGCCCGCGTCTAGGGGTCGCAGCATCATGAACATGATCGCGCCGCGCCGGTCCCGACTGATCCTGGTCGGGAACGGGATGGCCGGGGTGCGGGCCCTGGAAGAAATCCTGAGCCGCGCACCGCATGACTTCGCCATCACCGTGTTCGGCGCGGAGCCGCATGGCAGCTACAACCGCATCATGCTGTCGCCGGTGCTGGCCGGCGAAAAGACCTTCGACGCGATCACCACCCATCCCGGGTCGTGGTATGAAGAAAACGGTATCGAACTGATCGCCGGCGAGTCCGTTGTCGGCATCGACCGGGAGGCGAAGACCGTCACGGGCGAACGGGGCACGACACGTCCGTACGACGTGTTGCTGCTGGCCACGGGGTCCATCCCGGTGATCATTCCGCTGCCGGGGCACACGCTGCCCGGCGTTATCGGCTTCCGCGATATCGCCGATGTCGAAACGATGATGGCGGCCAGCAAGTCCGGCACCCATGCCGTCGTCATCGGCGGCGGTTTGCTCGGTCTTGAAGCCGCCAACGGCCTGGTTCAGAATGGCATGGACACAACCGTTCTGCACATCATGCCGACCTTGATGGAACGCCAGCTCGATCCGGTCTCGGCCGATCTGTTGAAGGCGGACCTGGGCAGGCGCGGGATCAATGTCATTACGCAGGCGAACACCAAACTCATTCTTGGGGAAGACCGCGTCGAAGGCGTGGAACTCGCTGACGGTACACAGCTTGCGGCCAGCATCGTGGTGATGGCGGCGGGTATCCGTCCCAACACCGCACTGGCCAAGGCAGCCGGGCTGACGTGCGGACGCGGTATCCAGGTCGATGATGCCATGCTGACCAGTGACCCGGCGATCTATGCGGTGGGCGAGTGCGTGGAACATCGTGGCGGGCTGTTCGGCCTGGTGGCGCCACTTTATGAGATGGCGAAAATCGTTGCGGATCGCGTCACAAGAACCGCGGACAGCGACTACGTGCCGGCGGTGACCGGAACCCGGTTGAAAGTGACCGGGATCGATATGTTCTCGGCTGGTGATTTCATCGGAAACGAGACTACCGACGACGTGGTATTCCGGGATGCCGCCCGTGGCGTTCACAAGAAGCTGGTGATCCGCGATGACAGGCTGATCGGCGCCGTGCTGTATGGCGAGGCCCGCGACAGCGCCTGGTATTTCGATATGATTCGCAATGGAACGGATATTTCCGCAGTGCGCGACACGCTGGTGTTCGGACCCGGCGTCGGCAACAGTAGCGGCAGGCAAGCGGATGAACTCCCCGCGCTTGCGACCGCGGAGTGAATACGATGGAACAGACCTTATCCGTATGGACGGACGTCGGACATTTGGACGACATTCCGCGTCTGCGGTCGCGTGTGGTCACGACACCGACGGTGGATATCGCCTTGTTTCGAACAACGGACGACCGCATCTTCGCGTTGCATGACATCTGTCCCCACAAAGCCGGCAAACTGTCGCAAGGGATCGTGCATGGCGAGTCCGTCACCTGCCCGCTGCACAACTGGGAAATCGGCCTGACCGATGGCCGGGCACAGGGACCGGATGAGGGATGTACCCGGGTGGTGCCGGTTCGGTTGGAGAACGGGCGCATCCTGCTGGCGCTGGGTGACGCTTGACCGCAACGATCCGCACCGGGCCGGTTCACACGACCTGCCCATACTGCGGCGTCGGCTGCGGTGTCGTTGCGCAACCGGATAACACGATCAAGGCGGATCCCTTGCATCCGTCCAATCTTGGGCGGTTGTGCTCCAAGGGTGCGGCACTGGCGGCCACGCTGGACAATGCTTCGCGGCTGACCCAGCCGATGGTGCATGGCCAGGCGGTGGGCTGGGATCAGGCGCTCGATCTGGTCGCGGACCGGTTTCGCGCGACGATCGCGGAACATGGGCCGGACAGCGTCGCGTTTTATGTTTCCGGGCAGTGCCTGACGGAAGATTATTACGTTGCCAACAAGCTGATGAAGGGGTTCATCGGCAGCGCCAACATCGATACGAATTCCCGGCTGTGCATGGCATCCTCGGTCGCCGGACATGTGCGCGCCTTTGGCGAGGACGTGGTTCCCGGTATTTATGAGGACTGGGAAGAGGCCGATCTGGTCGTGCTGGTCGGCAGCAACGCCGCCTGGTGCCATCCCGTGCTGCACCAGCGGTTGCAGGCATCGCGGGCCGCGCATGGGACAAAGGTCGTGGTGCTGGATCCTCGCCGCACCG
>JAYUEJ010000725.1:0-3411 GCA_043739265.1 Rhodopila sp.
CCGGTGGCGCGCGTGTACCACAGGGTTGTGGAGAATGTCTCAAAAATCGGGGCAAATTCTCAGGACGCGGCTTTTGAGACGCAGTTGAGCAAGCAACCCTGGAACGTTGCATCCAAAGCCTCGGGTAAAGCGGGTCTGCGCGACCTTGTGCGCGAAGCGATGGCCGAATCGCGTTTGGCCGGTCGGGAAGTGCCGGCGAACGGTCGCGAAAGTCACGGAAGGACGGACGAATACCAACCCGCGTAAAGATCGACCCATCGTCACAGGTCCCTCCACGTCTTGGCGGGCGAAGGCGCGCCATCCAAGCCTTTGTTTGGCGTGCAAAGGCGTAGTTCGGTGGCGCGGCCGGAGAGTCGAACTCAACGCCACTTGGTATTAGGCGGCAATGACGATGGAGAAACGGCATCGACCTGAAGCGGTTATTGTTCGGCGTCGCCTAAGGTCGCCCCTCGGGTGAACACCGCCGGTTATTTTCGGTTTTGCGAAATCCCGGCTATAATGGCGATACTGCCTTAAACCGCGCTACCCTAAAAGGTTCGACCCACCCATGAGCGAGACAGCGACACTCACCCGGCCGGCGCAGACAACCGAACACTTCGACGTTTTGATCGTTGGGGCAGGCATCTCCGGAATCGGCGGCGCGTATCATCTGACCCAGCAATGCCCCGGCAAGACGTTCGTCGTGCTGGAAACGCAGGACAGTTTTGGCGGCACATGGTGGACCCATCGCTACCCCGGCATCCGGTCCGACAGCGACCTGCACACCTTCGGCTACCGCTTCAAACCCTGGACCAGCGCGCCGATCGCCACCGCGGCCGAGATCCTGGCCTACATGGGCGAGGTGATCGCGGAAAATGACCTGGCGCCGCATATCCGCTACCACCACAAGATTTCGACCGCGCGTTGGTCGAGCCAGGACAACCTGTGGACGATCGAGGCCACCCGGACCGACACCGGTGAGGCGATGCGGTTCACCACCAATTTCCTGTGGATGTGCCAGGGTTACTACCGCCACTCGGTTGGCTACACGCCGGACTGGGACGGGATGGACAGCTTTAAGGGCCAGATCGTGCATCCTCAGACCTGGCCTGAGGGTTTGGACTATAAGGGCAAGACCGTCGTGGTGATCGGTTCGGGCGCGACGGCGGCGACCCTGGTGCCGGCGATCGCCGCCGACGTCGAGCATGTGACGATGCTGCAGCGTTCACCGACCTATTTCCGCACTGGGCGCAATGCGATCGCGTTGGCCGAGGAACTGCGGGCGCTGCACATCCAGGAAGAGTGGATCCACGAGATCGTGCGGAAGAAGATTTTGTACGAACAAGATGTCTTCACCCGCCGCGCCTTCGCCGAACCCGAAATCGTGAAACAAGAACTGCTCGGTGCGGTGCGGGCGGAACTGGGGGCGGCGTATGACGTGGAGACGCATTTCACGCCGAGCTACCGGCCGTGGCGGCAGCGGATCGCGTTCGTTCCGGATGCCGATTTGTTCAAGGGGATCGCGTCCGGCAAGGCGTCGGTGGTGACCGATGAAATTGAGCGGTTTACCGAAACGGGCATTCAGTTGAAGTCGGGCAAGGCTCTGAAGGCCGACATCGTCATCACGGCCACGGGGTTCCATTTAAATGTATTGGGGGACATTGCCTTCACCATCGATGATGAGCCGCTGGTGTTCGGCGACACCGTCACCTATCGCGGCATGATGTTCACCGGCGTGCCGAATATGGCGTGGGTGTTTGGGTATTTCCGCGCGAGCTGGACGCTGCGTGCCGATCTGGTCGGTGACTTCGTCTGCCGGCTGCTCAGGCACATGGACGCGAAGGGGGCACATCGGGTGGTGCCGGCGCTGCGGCCGGAGGATGAAGATATGACATTACTGCCATGGATCGATCCGGAAAATTTCAATCCGGGGTATATCATGCGCGGTATGCACCTGTTGCCGATGCGCGGCGACAAGCCGCAATGGCAGCACACCCAGGATTACTGGGCCGAAAAGGATGAATTCCCGGCCATCGACCTGGACGATGGGACGTTCGTTTACGGGTGACACCAAGCCGCGTTCAGACAGACGCGCGTCCCATACCCGTCATGGCCGGGCCGGCCATGACGGAGAGAGGCACTCCATGATGTGGAGGTCGCCGGCACTAAGGCGACGCCCAACACTAAGAGAATCTTTTGCCAGGCCCTCATTTTGCCATGGTTCGGCTTGTCCGGGCCATGACGATGAGGAAATGGCGCATACCTGATGCGGTCGTATTTGGGCGTCGCCCAGAGCATTTTCACCCTGCCTGGAAACGCTGAGTCAGCCGGGTGCCATGGCCCAGCCCCTGCCATCTACGGGATTCGCACATTTGACTTGGCCCGAACGGTCTCGCCGATTGTGAAACCTGCGGCCATGGTTGCGAATTGTGTCCACCCTGCTCCCATTGTCTTGGGCCCGGGCGGTTTGTAGTAGCAATTCCAACCACCAAGTCTGGCAATAATCCAAGACAGCCAGGCAAGAGAATGAAGCGGATAGTGGTTTTTCTGACGTTCGGTTTTGCCGCTCTGGCGTGGGGCCGATGGCTTCGGCAGCCGGCAGCAGGGCGGGATCGATCACGTCGGTAGCGGGTCTTGGGCTGCCGTCGCGGGCGTCCACCAATTGAATAGTTCGACACGCCGCCGCCAGTCCGACCACCGCCAGCTTGAACAGGCGCCCAGCCTCATGCACCTGGGTCTCTTCCAGGCGCATACCATCGCTTTTCAGTGCGCGAAACACCTCTTCGATGCGCCAGCGCAGGCGATAGAGCCGAACGATCTCGCAAGCTGCATCGGCATCGCCGACCTCGATACTGGTCAACAACGCCAGTGCAGCGGTTCTTCGTTCGCCGGAGGATTGATCTCGCGGGCCTCCACCAGCGTCATCGAAACGGTCTCCGGGTCGCTCTTGGCGAACCCGTGGCGCGGCCGCTTGAGGGTGACCGGGCCGGCCCGCAGGGCCACCGTTGCGATCCGGCCCCGATCGCCGACCCGGCGTGGTGCCACCTTGACCAGCATTTGCCGCAGTTCGGGCCACACCGCCGCACTGGCGAACAGTGACGCATCTTCGACCAGCGCCCGGTCCTGCGCCGCCCGAACGATGAGATCGACCCCCGCCGGCCGACGGGCGAAGCAACTGTAAATGTCGTTCTCGCGGTCGCCGACCACCACCACCGACGCCGCATCGGTCAACAGTTCGGCGGCTCGCTCGACGCCGCCCAGCCAGCGCATGCTCTCCTTGTCCTCAATGGCTCGCTTACGGCGTGGCGCCGCCCCGATCGCGTTGTCACGGGTCCAGATATGCGCGTCGAGAAGACCGAGAACAGCCTCCGTCTCGCTATCGATGGCGATCAGGGGGTGAATGAAAAAACCCGCCGAAACCCCATCGCCAGC
>JAYUEJ010000726.1:0-3406 GCA_043739265.1 Rhodopila sp.
CGGTCGGTCCGCAGCCGCCGCACCGTTCGCCCGATCAGGGTTCGGCTCATACTTTACACCTTTTACAAATTTTCAATCGTGTCGGTGAAGACAACAACAATATTGCGCGGTTTCAAGCCAATTAGGGCTTCTCTTTCGCGGTTGCAATGTCAATTATTCACTCCTGGACGAATGATACGAAGGAGCAAGACGATGCGTTCTACCACCCTGTATGCACCCGATGGCATGACCAGCGCCGGTAGCGATCCGATGCGGTTTGTCGGCACGACGGCCAATGAGCATCAGGACGATGGTCTGGTTCACAACCACGGCTGGGCCACGTCCGGGAAGATTGCCACGGTTGCGATGGCTGCCTCGGGCGGCATGTTTTCCACGAAGGCGCCCTCCTGGTCTCCCGGGGTTGCTCAGGTCCGCGATCACGCCGCGATGCCGGCGCAGGACCGTCACGATGATGGACTGGTGCATAATCACGCCTGGGCCGTCAGCGGCAAGTGAAGGTCTGAACAGCAGGAAAGCGTTGCGGCGGCGGTGGGGTGGAAGCTCCGCCGCCTTTGACCTCTACCCCGTTTTTGCCTTTTTATGACGCCCGAGCCAGAGTGTTTGGGTGATTGGGCGCGGTATAGGGGTTGCGTGTGGCTGAAGTGCAAATCGCATGAGCGAAACCGCCGGCCAAAGTGGTGCGATCCAGGATATTGTCCATAGCGCTTCCAGGGCACGACGGCTGGATCTGCTTGCCGCTTTAGTGCGCCAGCATGGCTGGGTGGTGCAATCCGGCCCGTTCGCCGGCATGGTATTGCCGGATCGGGCGTCCCGGGGCGACGGCGACAGACTGCCGAAACTGCTGGGTTGCTATGAAGCGGAATTGCATCCGGTCATCGAGGACATCGTGTCGGCCGCGCCCGACCTGATCGTTAACGTCGGTGCGGCGGAGGGCTATTACGCGGTCGGCATGGCGCGTCTGCTGCCGGGGGTATTCGTCCACGCCTTCGACACGGACGCCCGGTCGCAGGACATCTGCCGCGAGGCCGCCGGTTTGAACGACGTCAGCAGCCGGATCTCGGTTGCCGGACACTGCACGCCCGACCTGTTGCAGGCGATCGTGCCGCGCGGCCGGACCCCCGTGGTGATCTGCGACTGCGAGGGCAACGAGCGGGACCTGATCGATCCACGGCGCGTTCCCGCCTTGCGGACGGCAATCCTGTTGGTGGAATGCCACGATTTCATCGACCCATCCATCACCCAGACCCTGGCTGACCGGCTGAGCGGAACGCACACGCTGGAGGGAGTCCGCGAGGGCGGCCGCGACCCGAACGCATTTCCGTTCCTGCAAGGATTGGACAGCCTGGACCGGTGGCTCGCGGTCTGCGAGTACCGGCCTACGATGATGCACTGGCTGGTGGCGCGGCCGAAATAGCCGGCCGTTACGCCGCCTTGCGCCGGAAGGCCGCCAGGCTGCCGGCATGAATCAGTTCGCTGGGCAATTGGTGACCGACGATCTCCTCCGCCAGACGCCCGACCTCGATCAGCGCATCCAGATCGACGCCGGTTTCTATGCCCATTTCTTCGCACAGCAGAACCAGTTCCTCGGTGCAGATGTTGCCCGCGGCTTTCGGCTGGCCGGCGAACGGACAGCCGCCCAGGCCACCGACAGTGGAGTCGTAACGGGTCACGCCCATCTTCAGGCCGGCATGCGCATTCGCCACCGCCATGCCGCGGGTGTCGTGCAGATGCAGCGACAGGATCATGTCCGGCCAGCGGTTGCGCACTTCGCCGATCACCCGCTCGATCCGCGCCGGCGTGGCCCAGCCCATGGTGTCCGCCAACGAAAACAGCGTGATCTCGGCTCCGGTCTCGGCGGCGATGGCCAACCCGTCTTCCAGCGTGCTGATCACCTGAGCCGGCGGAATGTCGCCTTGGTAGTTGCAGCCGAAGGCGGCCATGATGCCGATGCGGTTCACCGGAATGCCCTTCGACTGCTGCACGGCGCTGTGTTTTTTCATCGCATCGATGTTTTCCGACGGGCTGCGGTTCAGATTCTTGCGGGTGAATCCCTCGGACGCGGTCAGTGAGATGCCGCCGTGGATCGTCAGCTTGTCCTTGAACGCCAGCGCCCGATCGAGGCCGTTTCCGTTGAAAAACAGGCCGGTATATTCCACTCCCGGCTTGGCTTTGAATCCCGCAACCACTGCCTCGGCATCGGCCCATCCTGGCACCAGCCGCGTGTTGACGAAGGAGCAGGCCTGAACGTGTTGCAGGCCGGTTTCCGCCAGCGCTTCGATCAGGCGGATCTTGTCGGCGCTGGGGATTGGGCCGGGTTCGATCTGAAAGCCTTCGCGCGGGCCTTCTTCGTGGATTTCGACGTGGCTGGGCAGGTCGGTCATGGCGGCGGTTCCCTTATGATGGTCCTGGCGATGCGCTATCTTGAAAGCCGCCGGCCCCTGTTGCAAGTGAGCCAGTCAGTGAGCGGGCGGCGTGACCGGCGCCGACTTCAGCAATGTGGACATCAATGGGCCCAGTTCCGGTGGCAATCCGACGATGGTGGTCGGCAAACGCCCGTCGGTCTTCTGGCCGAACGCCCGTAGCGCGTCGGCCGCCGCGAGGGCCTGAATCGTCGCGGTATAAGGCGCCAGCAGCGCGGCGATCGCCTGATCCTGGCTGGCGATATAGCGACGATTGACCGCCTCTTGAACCGCGTGGTCGAAGGTGAAGGTGTCGGCCCAGCCGATGAAATCCAGGGTCACGCCGACATCGCCGAAATACGCCGTGGCTTTCTGCTTCACCGCCGCCATGATCTGAACCGCCTCCTCATTCGCTTTATCGAAAGACCGAGCGGTGATTTCGTCGCAAACCAGGGTTTGGACCTTCTTGCGGCCGACGTCGTCCATGACTTCGGCGAGTTTCCGGCTGTAGTAAACCGAGTTAAAAATGATCCTGGGATCGGCACGGTCGCCCACCGGCGCTACAACGCCGAACCGGTACAGGTATTTCGCCGCGTTGGCCTCGGTGACCGACGCGCCGATGGATACACCGACGGCGATGTTGATGCCTTCCCGGCTTTGGCACGGAAAGCCCTCACGCCGCCGTGACGTGCCGCGATCGGCGGCATCCACCCATTCCCGGCTGAAGGGTGTGCGGTCCACGATAATCAGCCGGCCGGCGGGGACGTAGAAGTCATAAAACGAACCCGACCCTTGCAGCTTGGCATGCGGGACGATGAAGCGCTTCAGGGCAACCCGGTTGGCGTTCAGATAGGCTTCCGATTCGAACTGCGCCTGGGTGTCCCGATTGGCGCCGGCGTCAGGAATCCAGAACCCGGATTCGTTGGGCAGGATCGTGTATGCCTCGGTAAAGTCGGTCTTGTCGTAGTATGCTGCGGCGGGAAACGGTTGCAACGCCGCCAGCGGCA